>JANMSL010000190.1:0-8712 GCA_031389245.1 Lysobacterales bacterium
AGCCGCAGGCGACCGGGCAGCCCGAACACCCGGGGCGTTTGCGCCAGGGGAGATGCGAGCGCTGTAAGTGCGGCACCGCACTGACGCGCCGATTGACGCTCCCTAGCATCGGTGCCGGATCGTTCATCACGATCTCGACGCAAGGGCACCGCATCCAGTCGCTTCGACTTGGTCTGCGGACATGAATGCGCGAAGCCTACAATCTTGGAGACCACCATGAACACGAATGCCAGAAAAATGCTCGTCCCGCTGTTGCTGGGCACTCTTGCCTTTGCATTGAGCGCATGCAACACCATGCGCGGCGTGGGTGAGGATACCGAAGCTGCCGGCGACAAGATCCAGGAAGAAGCCGACGAACATATTGACGACAAAGACAAGACCGACGACAGGCGCAATTCCCGCTAACCCGGGAATCACGATGCCATGACCACCCTGTGCCTGTGCGACTACGTGGAATCGAGCGCCGATCGCGAACGCCAACGGGCGACGATCGCACTCTACCTGCCGCCGGACAACAGCCCGGCATGGATCGACTTTACCCACACGTTGGCAGCGCCAATAGTCCCAGCCCCGTTGCCGCGTGGCCCATCGCCGCGTCCCGCACTGCACCTTCCCTACCAGGAGTAAGTTCCATGAAGAATATGCCGATGAAAAGTCTAGTGATCCCGTTCGCGGCCGCTGCCGCTCTGATGCTCGCTGGCTGCACCGAGTCACCGTCCGAAACTGCCAAGGATGTCTCTGAAGCACGCCAGGAAGCAGCTGAGGATTCCAATGAAGCGCGTGACGACCGAAGCGAAGAAGTGTCCAAGGCCAACGAGGACGTTGCTGAAGCCAAGCATGACGTTATGCACGGCGACGACGGAGAAATCAAGAAGCTGACGGCCGCCGAGGCCGAAGCAATGTCTGAGAAGGCCAAAGCCGACTTTGATGTTGCCACCACCGACGCGGAAGGCCGCCTCAACATCGCGACCGAAAAATGTGACGCGCTCAGCGGTGTCGACAAGGACGCCTGCGTCAGCACGGCCAACGCGACTTTCGCTGCCGACAAAGCAGCCGCAACTGCCACGCGAGATGCCGCTCTGGTTCGCGCCGAGCATCACGACTAAGAGCTGGCGCTTCGCATAGTTCGACGTCCAACGGTTCAACTGCCGGCTCCCATATCCATTCCTTTTGGATTGATTTGAAGGCGTCGGTGGCATCGATCAGTTGGGTGCTGATATGCGCTTCCATGGTCATGGAAGCGCATTCATTTGTGTTAGCGCTTCAGGTCACAGCGCTCAGGTTCGCCTGAGCCGAATGTCAAACGTGCGAGGTCTGATTTATGGAACCGAATACGATGATGCAAACCGCGGCCGCTTTGTTCGGCGCTGCGGCCTTGGGTGGACTGTTGATGGCCGGCATGCGCTTCAGTGGCACCCCGCGCCCGCCCACGTGGCTGGCCATGGGTCATGGCGTGCTGGCAGCAGCAGGATTGACCCTGCTCACCTATGCGGCTGTGACCGTGGGCATTCCACCGATGGCCCAGCTTGCCTTGGCGCTCTTTGTCCTGGCGGCGATTGGTGGCGCGGCGATGAATCTTTTGTTCCACTGGAAACTGCTGCCGTTACCGATTCCGCTGATGATCGGGCACGCACTTATGGCGGTGACTGGCTTTGTGCTTCTGTTGCTATCCACCAACTGGCAGCCCTACGTTCAGTGATCTCAAAGATCTCAAATGAAAATCGCCATGATTGGTTTGGGGCGCATGGGTGCCAGCATGGCGCAGCGCCTGTTGCGTGGTGGGCATCAAGTACTCGGTCTGGATCCCAAACTCACTGCGCGTAGTCAGCTTGAGAAGCACGGTGGCGAATCAACAGAAACGTTGACTGCTCTGGTCTCCAAACTGCCAACGCCGCGCGTACTCTGGCTGATGCTTCCGGCCGGCGCGGTGACCGATAGCACATTGATGAACCTGCTGCCGTTGCTGACCAACGGAGACACGGTGATTGATGGCGGCAACGCCAACTACAAGGACACGCAACGTCGCGCCAAGTTGTTTGCCGCCGAGCACATCCACTACATCGACTGCGGAACCAGTGGCGGCGTGTGGGGATTGGCCGAGGGTTATAGCTTGATGATCGGCGGCGACGTCGCAGCGGTTGAACGATTACGCCCGATTTTCGAGACATTGGCGCCAGCCGTGGACCGAGGCTGGGGCCGAGTCGGGCCGGTGGGTGCCGGTCACTACACCAAGATGGTTCACAATGGCATCGAATACGGCCTGATGCAGGCTTATGCCGAAGGATTTTCAATTCTGCAGCACAAGTCTGAGTTCGCTCTTGATCTGCACCAGGTCGCCGAGGTCTGGCGCCACGGTAGCGTGGTTCGTTCCTGGTTACTGGATCTCACCGCCGACGCGCTGAAAACCAATCCGACGCTTGCCGGGATTGCGCCTTTCGTCGACGACTCCGGTGAAGGTCGATGGACCGTTGCCGAGGCGATTGAGCTGAATGTCTCTGCACCGGTAATCACCCTTTCGCTGCTCGAGCGACTGCGCTCGCGCGACGCCGACTCCTACTCCGACAAACTGCTCGCTGCCCTGCGCAATCAGTTCGGTGGACACGCCACCAAACCACAATGATCCGGAGCACGTAGGAGCGGACCCGGCCGCGATAAACACTCGGTGTCCGTCCATTCGCGCCCAGGTGCGCTCCTACGATGAAACGCTGACCCCGTCGCGCGCAACCGCTGTCTTGCCGACCAACAAAGTACGTCAACGCACAGACCGTTACCGCACGCAGGAGCAAAGTGCAGTTCGTTAAAGCGGACGCCAGCGATTGATGAAAGTCGTCGAGACATGTCTTTGGATCAGCGGAGCGCTGTTGATCGCGGTGTTTTTCCTCGGCCAGAGCCGAGGTGAGGCGGCGCGTCAGGAGAGCATCTCGGCATTCGTCGAACAGAAGCAGCGCTTGCCAGTTGCAGTGCGCGCACCGCAGGTGCCCGTGCCCAGCGCGACTCAGCGGGTGCACCCGGTTTCGCTTCGCGTCCCGCCAGCTGCTGCGCCTGATGCTGCAAACGCACACTTGCCCGCACCCGACACCGCGGCAATCGCCTTGCTGCGAATTCCACGCATCGCAATGGTCGTACCGGTCGGCTCGGGCACAGGCGATTCCGTGTTGTTGCGCGGCGCTGGGCTGGTGGAGGGCGCGGCAGCGCCAGGCAGCGTCGGCAACGTGGCAATCGCGGCCCATCGCGACACGTTTTTTCGCGGCCTGAAGGATCTCGTGATCGGAGATTTGATTGAACTGGAAACACTGGATCGGACCGACACCTATCGTGTCTCCACCTTGTCGGTGGTCGAACCCACCGATGTCTATGTGCTCGCCGAAACCGGCGAGGCTGTACTCACGCTCGTGACTTGTTACCCGTTTTATTTCGTCGGCAATGCACCACAGCGCTTCATCGTGCGGGCAATAGCAACCGACGACCCTTCGCAACCCCCAAGGAGATAGAAATGAAAATCTTGAACGCCACTCGCTTCACGCTCACTCTGCTCGGCCTCGCCGTCGCGGGCAGTATGGCAGCGCAGCAATCACCTACCGATTTCCCCGCGGAACGCACAGCACCAGCGACTTGCGACGACTTCCGCTGGAACGCCGACATGACGCGAGAACATCCGCGCGTCGTTGATGCGTGTCAGGAGGCAGTCGACGCCGAAGGAACCATCTGGGCGCGCTTGTCGGCACGCTTCGTCAAAGTCGATTCAGACGGAATGGTGATCTTCACCATTCGCGATAAGCGCGACCGCGTCATCGAGGAAGTGATGCTGGAGCCGGCACCGGGACAAGTCGCCTACATCAACGACCGCGCCACCGAGTTCGCCAAGCTGACCGCCACCGACAGCATCAATCTATACGTACCCGAGGGTGAGTACGGCTATGCAACTCAACCCGCCCCAAAACAGCGTTTTACTCGTTTGGCGCCGATGACCTCTTCGCCGCCGGCGAATGAAGATGAGCCAATTGAAGAGCCCGCCACACAGTACGTTGCCTCTGCAGATGAT
The DNA here is from genome assembly GCA_031389245.1 of Lysobacterales bacterium. Lineage (GTDB taxonomy): Bacteria > Pseudomonadota > Gammaproteobacteria > Xanthomonadales > Ahniellaceae > 0-14-3-00-62-12. Next base: position 4,043 of record JANMSL010000190.1, read on the forward strand.
CGACCGCTGCCGTCGCGACTTCCCGGAACCGCCGGCCTGCTGCCGTGGGCAGCTTTCGGAGGCGGAATATTGCTGTTTGCAGCGCTCACCGTGAGCCTGCGTCGCAAGTTGTAATTGAAATCACCAAAGCACATTGAAAAAGGCCGCAGTCGAATTCTCATCGTATCGAGAATTGGCTGCGGCCTTTATCGCGTGCAGAGCAGCGACGGCAATTTTCGCAATGCAGACTTCGCGAATTGCGCGCTGATGGCGCGGCCAGCGGGATACCGACGCAGACGTGCCGATGAGCAGAGTGTGCAGACAGCAGACAAAGAGCGGCGAACTATTGACGCCCCGGCATGTTCATTACCCGGCAATCACCTTGGAATGAGCCGCGCAGATGTCGCGAATGGATGCCTCGGCGTCCTGAGTAAACCCGATCTTCGGGTACGCGCAAAACAGAGAAAAGGCCTCGGCCTGACATAGCTTGTGCCAGAGATGTTCCAGCCGCACAGTGGCGCCATTTTCTCCTCGCCCCCACAAGATCGCGACCATTTCACCGAATGCCCGTACCCGTCGCCCACTGAGGCGCGCTCGTGTCAGTACCGCAGTGATCACCTGCTTGAAAAGTTCGTCGTCCGGCCAGCCTTTGACCATGAATTTCGCGAGCGTCTCTTCGACATCGAGCGCGATGTACTGCTCGTGCGCACGTACGCCAAGGAGGTCGACCCCTTGCGCCAATAGTCGACGTTCAAGCGCGATACGATGTGACGCAGTCGCAATGATGACCACCGCATCGCCCTTGTGTAGCCCGCCAGCCACGAAACCCTCGAGCGCATCCAGAAACACATCGTCATCGCCGTAGATCTGAACCATGTGTTCACAGGGAGCAATTTCGCCCCAGAAGACCCCCTGGCCATGTTTATGCGACTCAATAACGCTGCTCATTGTTTCTCCTCCAGCCGTTCGTGCATATTAATCCGATGCAAACTGCGTGTAACCCTATCATCCATTGAAGCAGTTTCCGGATAGCCGCCTGTCCCTTTTTATTTTGGCCGGAGCGGCAACTGGCATCGAGCTCGCGCGATGCGCTCGGGCCGGGTCGACGGCGGTCGCCTTCAGCGCAGTTGCGTACATCAAGGGGTTTTGTTGGTAGATCATGCGGTAATCACTTCCACAGGCTTTGAGCGCGCTTCAAATTGGGCTGCGCACAGGCAGGCCCCAAAAATGAAAATGCAGCCGAAGACGTAGATCCACAGCAGCATCGCCATGATGCCGCCGAAGGTTCCATAGACCGCGTTCAACGAGACGAAATAGGTGAGATACAGTACGAACAGCGTCTCGGAGACCTGCAAGAGCACGGTGGCGACGAGGGCGGCGACCCACACTTCAGAAAATCGCGTCCGTCGCCGTGGAGCCAGCCGATAGAACAGGCTCAGGCCGAGGAATACCACCAACATGGGGATGAGGAAGCGCCACAGGGTGTGCACCCAAGAACGAAACTCACGTGACGGTATCAGCCACTCCTTCGCCATGTTCACCAAGACCGGCGTTGCGATGCTGCACAACACGATGCCGGCGATGATCGCCAGAAAGACCAGACTCTTCAGCGGCAGACGCCACCAATTATGTGCATCCAGGCCCCAGGCTCGGTTGGTGGCGCGAATCAATGTCGAGAAGAAACGCATTGAAGCCCAGGCCAGCATGAGAAATGCAACCACGCTGGCCTGGCCGCGTACTTTGACGACACTGCCGACGGTATCAAAAATGAACTTGTGTTCGTCTTGACCAATCGGGATATAGGCTTCTATGTAAGCGATGATTTCCGTGCCGGCGCGATAGCGGTCGACGAAAATCGAGGCAATGGTGACGAAGAAGATAATTGACGGAAACAGCGAGAAGAACGCGTAGTGGGCGAACGCGCCCGCCCACTCCTCGCCATCGATCTGCATGAACTTGTTCACGGCAGCACCGAACGTGGACCACACCCCGCGCGACTTCGGTTTGATCTGGCTGGAGTTACTCATCGGCTCGGTCCTTTTGCTGCGCCTGCTGCCAGACACCTCTTTTACCAGTTCCGCGAGCAACAACGGACCTGCACCACAAGCAAGCAGCGCCGAGCGACTGTCCGGCTTGTACGCGCGTGATCGGTATACGCATCCATTCGCTGCGTTAGGTCCGCAGTGCCGCCATGCGCTCGGCCTCCTCGGCCTTGGTCCGGCTCGACCATATTTCCAACAAAACCGTGGTAACCGTGAGCGTTACCGGACCCAGAATGAGGCCGGCCGCGCCGAACAGGATCAGCCCACCGACCACCGACAGGAAGGCCAGCACGGTGTGCAACTTGAGCCGATTACCCACCAGCACTGGACGCAATAGGTTGTCGATGGTGCCGACCACGAGCATGCCCCACAGCGTGAGAATCAGCGCCTTCCCCCAACTGCCTTCCAACGCCAGGAAAAGCGCAGCAGGAATCCAGACAACGAAGGCGCCGATCATCGGTACCACCGCCAGCAAGGCCATCACCACGCCCCACAGCAAGGGCGCCGGAAGGCCCAGCCACCAGAACATCAAACCGCCCAACAGTCCCTGCACGGACGAAACCGCGAGCGTTCCGTAGGCGGTCGCGTGGATGGTGTCATCGACTCGCGCGAACAATCGATCCATTTCGGTCATTGTCAGCGGCGACAAATAGCGCAGCGCCAGCAGTCCAACCCGACCGTCACGCAGGAAAAAAAACAACAGGTAGAAGGTCAGCATCAGGCCGATCACCTGGTACACAGAGCCCCTGACGATCACCCCAGCGGCCGTGGTCAACCACGTCGCCACCGTTTTGGCGGTTCCGGGCAGGTCGAGCTCGCGCTCGACGCGCTCGACCAAGGGTGCAAGACGCGGCTGCGCTTCGACGATGCGCCGCCATTCGCCGGCAGCGACTTTGGTCTCGATCAGCTGCGCGCCCTGCGCTGCCTGTTGCACCAGGCGCTGCCCGACGAACGTTACCGGCACGACCACAATCAAGAAAATCACCAACACGGAAAAAATGGCAGCGAGGCTGGGACTTTTGACCTTGGACTCCAGCCAACGCTGTAACGGGGTGAACAGCACCGCCAACGTCAGCGCCCAGGCGATTGCCGCCAAAAATGGCACCGCCATGCGATAACACAGATAGATGCCGAAAGTGGTTGCCGCCAGCAGCACCAGGGTCTGTACGTTGCTGCGCGAAGTCCACGGGTCCGGGCACGGGGCCGGCGTGGTTTGGTTCTCGGGCGCGCTCATTGTTCAACTGCTGGCATATGCAGCCTCGTGCATGATCTTGGTCATCGTGGTCTCCACTTCCTGCGCGACAGTTTCCAGTTGCGGCACATTGAACACGGCCAGCAGCATGGTGGGCTTCAATGTAGCAAGAATGGTCTTGCCGCCTTCCGCGTAAATCGATATCCGGCAGGGCAGCGCAGTGCTCACGCTCATGTCCACATCCAACACCCTTTTTGCCTGCTGCGGATTGCACACCTCGAAGATCAGACATTCGCGGTCGAACTGTACGCCCTTCTTCAGCATGGTCTCTTGCAGATTGTGCACCTGCATGACTCCGAATTGGTTGGCCAGAACGGCCTCATGCAAAGCCGCGGCGGTCGCTTCGACTGACTTGCTTGTGGATACTTTGACTAGCATGGGTTGCGTCCCTTTTTGGCAGTTTCAGCGAATAGCCAGCGCACGCTGCACTGAACGCGCGATCATCAATTCCTCATCGGTTTTAATGACACGAACCGCCACGCGGCTGACATCGGTGCAGATCAGTCCGGCAGCAAGCGTATTACGCGACTCATCAAGCTCAATACCGAGGAAGCACAGCCCCGCGCAGATTCGCGCCCGAATCGGCGCTGCATTTTCTCCAATGCCGCCGCTGAAGACCAGTAGGTCCAAACCACCCAGCGCAGCGGCAAACGCGCCGATCCACTGCTTTACTTGATAGCAGAATAGCGCCACGGCCTCAGCTGCGCGCACGTCAACGGCTTCCGCCGCGAGCAGGTCGCGCAGATCGGAGCTGGTTTCGGAAACTCCGAGCAACCCGCTCTGGTGATTGACCATTTGCTGAAATTGTTCACTCGTCATGCCTTCAACGCGCAAAAAATAATCCGCCAGCCCAGGGTCCAGATCGCCGCTGCGCGAGCTCATCATCAATCCCGATGCGGGCGTGAATCCCATACTGGTGTCGATGCTACGGCCATCGCGGACCGCGGCCAGGCTGGCACCGTTGCCAAGGTGCGCCAGGATCACCCGGCCGCTGCTCGCAGAACGATCGCCGATGCGCACCAGCTCTTCCATCAGATAAGCATACGACAAGCCGTGGAATCCATAACGTTGTATGTATTTGGCATCGAAGCGACGCGGGATCGGCAGCAGCTTGGCGACCCGCGGCATGCTGCGGTGAAACACGGTGTCAAAGCAGGCGAGCTGGGGTAACCCTGGATGGCGCCGCCGAAACGTCTCGATCAGCTCGATCTCGACCGGCATGTGCTCGGGACTATACGCACTGATGCGGCGCAGCTCATCGATCAATGCATCGGTAACCATGGCCGGCGCAGTGTGCTGCATACCGTGCACTACGCGGTGTCCCAAGGCAATCAGCGGCCCCGCCAAGTGGCGCGCTCGCGCCTGACTCAGCTCACCGCCTTGAGCAGCGACCTGGT
>JANMSL010000281.1:0-2776 GCA_031389245.1 Lysobacterales bacterium
GGATTTTTCTAGCAGGTGGCAGCCAGCACCGCATCGTCGGCAGTCAGTTCGGCACTACGCTGGGCGCTTCCAGCAACGCCGGTGGCGGCGGCATCTATGTCAGCAGCGCACACGATGTGCAAATCGGTGGCAGCAACCCGAGCGAGCGCAATACTTTTGCCAAACAAAACCAGGGCGGGTTGTTTATCGACGCTGGCGTGCTCATCGGCGAGTCTTCGCTACGCACCGAGGTGATCAACAACTACTTTGGTACCGAACCCAACGGTATCGCTCCAGCAGACAACAGCTACGGCATCGTCAGCGATGGCGATGACGGTACGTTCAGCGACAACTTGATCAACAATTCCGGCGAGATCGCCATCTGGTTGCGTAGCAATGCACGCAACAACTTGGTTAACCTGTCGCGCGTTGGGTTACCCGCGTTTTGCATCGGCACTTGCCCTGCTACATCCGGTAACGCGCAGGCGATGCTGATCGAGGGGCAGGCCAATCGCACCGGAATCAACGAGTTTGGCTACAACACCGTGGGCGTACGCGTCACCGGCAACGACAATTCTCTGTGGAGCACCCTAGTCTACGGCGGGCCGTTGGGGGCACCGCCGATCGATATTGCGGGCGCCGGTTTTACCGCGAACGATAACGATGGAGCGCCCAGCCCACCCGATGGCAACCGCGGCATCAACTACCCCTTGCTGCTGAATGCCAGCGAATCGGGCGACAGTGGATTTGTCACCGTCACCGGATTGTTTCAGTCGATCAATGGCTCGTACAGAATCTACATCTATGCCAGCAAGCGCCGGGTCAGTGGTGGCTTGGTCCCGCGCTGCGAGGGCAATGCGCAAGTGGGAGTAGTGGCCGTCAACATCAACAATGCACCGATCGGCGATGTCGGTACGGCAGAATTTAGTCTGAATATCGACAAGGCCGAGATCGACGCGCCCTGGCTCACCGCACAGGCGGTACGCAAAGTACAGATCGAGGGCGTGGAACGCTTCGCCGATAGCAGCGAATACGGTGCCTGCCGGGAGGTGCCACTGTTTGGCAATGGCTTTGAGTAGAGCGCGTCGGCGCGATCTCGCGCGTCCGATTTCCTGACACAGCGTCATTCATTGCAATTTTCCGCACCCGGCAAGGCCATCAATATGCGCCAAAAAAAATCACGCTCAGCCGCCAGGCAAACGCTGCTCGCCGCAGCGATTGCGTCGCAGATTTCGGCAGCAGGCGCCAGCCCGTATGCCTTTATCAGTACCAATGCACTCAGTGGTGCCGACGTGCGTATCGTCGATATCACCAGCATGACAGTCGTTGCAAGCATCACGGGTATCGGCGAAGAGCCCGGGCGCATGGTCGCCAATGCTGATCGATCAAGGATTTATCTGTCGAGCTATATCAGCCCATCGGTCGGTGTGCCCGCGCGCGGCATGGTGTATCTGATTGATACCTCGGGTCGGCGTGTGGTTAGAGTGGCGAGCGTCGGCGAACGCATTAACCGCACGATCGCGCTGAGCCCGGACGAGAGCAAGGTCTACACCTTCAAACAGACCAACGATGGGGGCAACCCGGCGATCGGTGTGGCGGTTCTGGATGCCGATACATTGGCCGAGCTTGCGGTGGCACCGTTGCCAACCACTGAGTGCCTGCCCACTGCAAAGGAAGTCAGTGTGCATCCGGACGGGCGCATTTTCGTTTCCGGATGCAGCGACTTCATCCGCATCATCGATCCGATCACGCTCAGCGTGAGCAATCTGGTGCAGCATCCGGCAGGAACCGTTGGGCGCATGCTTGGCTTCTCGCCCAATGGTGCCGAGCTTTACGTTCCGGTCGGCTCGGCAAATGTGTCGGGTAATACCGGTTTGGTGGCGATCGATATCGCCAGTGGCGGCTCGGCTAATTTTTTCTATGATCTGCAAAGTTCCAGCGGATCCATATTTCCCACAGGCAGCCAGGCGGCGCGGATGCTGACTTTGCAGCGCCCTGGGGATCCGCCGAACGACCCCACCGTGTTTTTTACTTACACATCGGCAGCGGGCAATTCTCCGGTCGTACATGCGCGCAGCAGCGATCTCTCCCCTGCATCGGGCGCCCCTCTCCGCAGAATATTGAGCCGGCATAATGTCGGCCCGACCTCGCTGCTGGGAGCGAGCGTTAACGGCACGCAGGGCATTGGTGCGCGGCTCGGCGGCATGCGGCAGATGCATTTTTCGCTGCCGGGACTTGCCCCGATCGCCTCCGCCGGAGCAGTGTTGAGCCTTCCGGGTGTGAGCGCTTTGAGCGACATCATCATCGATGATGGATTGTTCGGCACTGGCTTTGAGTAGGCGATGAGGAAGTGCACTCCCACGCCCATGGCACTGACCTGAACGAAGCAATGCAGGTGCGGGTCCTTACCCGCACGCTGTTGATCTTTGGCCTCAATGCGAATGGCCAAAAGCGCGCGGGTCGAGATCCGCTTCTACAAATCCATGGCGTCTCGGCGCGCGATGAACTGCTGCACGATGTAACTTTTCACGCCGTATCTTGGTGTATAGGCTTCTGCCAATTCGGCGAAGATGGTACGTGCCTTGGCACGCTGGCCGTTCGCGGCCAGCGCTTCTGCGCGGGCTTCGCGGGTCATCAGATCAGTGTCCACCCCACGTAGGCCGTTTTTCTCGATTACCCGATCAAGCGCATCGACAGCGACCAAGGCTTCGCGACCACGACCGAGCCTGGAAAGCGTGATCGCGCGTTCACTGGCCATACTCAGGCACTCGGCATCGGCCGGCCCGATGGCTGCACA
>JANMSL010000285.1:0-6267 GCA_031389245.1 Lysobacterales bacterium
CGCTTGCCGCGCGATGTGCCGACGCGAACCTGGCTGTTCAATCATCATCTTCAGCACGGGCAGGCGGCAGCGGCGATGGTCGATCTGGACGCGATCATGAGCGCCAAGCCGACCTTGATTCCGGCGCTTACCGGGACGATCCATGGTTTTGCCACTCAGCCCGAGCTGCAGCCTGCATTCGTCGAAGCGCTCGGCAAGTCTCCGCCATGGCGCGCAACAGTGCTGTCACTGGTAGTCCAGCAGGCGCCCGATTTTGAAGGCACCGCGCGGCTGATGCAGCGCCTTCGTTCCGCGTCCGAGGGAATCGACCCAGCCATTGCAAGTATTTGGGTCGAACGGCTGATCAACGAGCGACGCTACGAGCAGGCCTATGTGCAGTGGGCCGCCGCGCTCGCGCCCGAGGCGCGCGAAGTGATCGGCAACGTATTCAATGGCAGCTTCGAATTGCCGATCTCCAACCGCGGATTTGATTGGCGAATCGACGCGACACCGGGCGTGCGATTCGATCTCCTGGGTGCTGACGCGGGCGGCGGCACAACGCTGCGACTGGCCTTCGACGACCAGCGCGTGCCGACGACTCATCTGAGCCAATTGCTGCTGTTGGCGCCAGGAAGCTACCAACTCCAGGGTCGCGTGCGTTTGGAGGATTTGCGATCCGAACGCGGCTTGGTGTGGTCACTGACCTGCGCCGAAGACGGCCGTACGCTACTCAGCGGCGAAGCCATGCACGGCAATGCGCCGTGGCGGTCGTTCTCGGCGGGCTTTGAGATTTCTGGGAACGCCTGCCAGGCCCAATGGTTGCGCTTGCAATTGCCTGCACGCGTCCCGTCCGAGCAGCGGATCAGCGGAAATATCTGGTTCGACGCCTTGCGCGTGTCGCGCCAGCTGCCCGCGGGCTAAATGTGAAGGCCGAGCACTTGCATCGCTATGTGGGCTAACCGCTTGTGGCCGACAGCATTGTGGACTAGGCTTTTATTATCTGATCATGCTGGCCGATTTTGCTACAGGGGGTTGCCGTGAAGCGTTTTCAATTCGCATGTGCTGTCGCCCTTATTTTGGGCCCCGCGATTTCGGCTCACGCTGCCGCGACGCTGTCGCGCATTCAAGGCGGGGTGCGGGTGAATCAGGGTACCGAATTCGTTGCCGCCTACGATCAATTGGCGTTGCAGACCGGTGACCGCATCATGACCCTCGACGACGGCAGAGCGCTGGTCACTTTCGACGATGGCTGCGAGATCGAGGCGGGACCCAACACGCTGATTACCGTGCCTGCAACGTCGACCTGCGCTGGCGGCGTGGTGCCGACGCAAAACATCGCACCCGTTGGCACCGAAGCAGTCGGCGCGGGTAGTTCGTCGAACTGGCGCACGGCTTTGTTGATCGCGCTGCCGGTCGCCGCCGCCGCGGTGTTTATCATCAACAACGACGACGATCCCTCGGTCAGTCCCTGATCCGTCGCTTGGACTCCCCGATTCCAGATCGCGTTGATATCTCAGCGCCGACCGCGCCTGTGTGGTTTCTTGGATTGATCGTGTTGCAACTCGGCCTGGCCTTGATGCTCGGCGGTGGCCGCGGTGGCCTGGGTGATGCGCTGGTGCAATTGCTCGCTGTTGCGCTGATGCTCGCGCAGATTGCTTCGCGACGCTCAGCGACTCCGATTCCGCCCCTGCTGCTGATTGTAATGACGCTGGTGCTCGCACTGCCGTTGCTGCAGTTGCTGCCCATGCCGGCAAGCAGTTGGCTGTCCGGCGGGCTGCGTCATCAACTCGCGCTGGATATGCACGCGGTGGCGACTGCGGTCGATAACCACGTGAGTCTGGATCCGCTGGCCACCGAACGTGCACTTTGGTCGCTGCTGCCTGCCTTGGCGATGTGCGCCGCGGTATCGCAGTTGCGCCAGGCTCAGCGGCGTCTGCTGCTCATTGTGCTGCTTGCGCTGGCGATGCTCAGCATCCTCCTGGGCATGGCGCAACTGGCCGACGGTCAACAGAGTTTACTGCGTTTTCATTCGCCGACCAGCACCCTGGATGCGGTCGGGTTCTTCGCCAATCGCAATCACTTGGCCGCTTTGCTGGTGGCGTGCCTACCGTTCGCGATTGGCGCAGCGGTCTGGGCGCAGCAACGACGCACGCAGGAATCTGCGAGCGAATTGCTCGGGATCGTCAGCGTGATCGGCGTTGCACTGATGCTGGTGCTCGGTATCGCGCTGTCTCGTTCGCGCGCTGGTGTGATGCTCGGGATGCTCGCCATGCTGCTTTGTCTGCCGCTACTTTGGCAGTTGCGCAAACGACGGCGTGTCGGCGGCGTCGCGCTGCTGTTGCTGTTGGTCGCCGCGGCGTTCACCGCGCAGTTCGGGTTGTCTGGCATGCTGCAGCGTTTGCAAAGCGATGTGTTGCGCGATGGCCGTTGGGAATACGCACGTGTGATCAATGCAGCAGCCCGGGAAAGCGCGCCGCTGGGCAGTGGCATTGGCACGTTCAACCAGGTCTATCCACAATTCGAGGCTGAAACCGGCGCTGGCCCCGATTACGCCGTGGTCAATCACGCGCATAACGACGTACTGGAATTGTGGCTGGAAGCAGGTTGGCCGTTTGCCGCTGTCTGTGTCGCGCTGGTGTTGCTTCTGGCGTGGATGGGTGTGCGCCTGTGGCGAGCAAATACGTCATCGCTTACCGAGTCACTGCTGACGGCGCGTCTGGCCTGGCTGTCCGCGCTGTTGTTGGTATTGCATTCGGTTGTCGATTATCCACTGCGCACCACGGCGATGATGACGGTGTTTGCAATGCTGCTTGCGCTCAGTATTCCACCAGCGGTTCGAGCCGATTCGCGATGAGCGCGCGCTGCGCCTGAACCGCGCCCAGTTGTCGCGGCCAGAAAAGTTGACGATTGCGGCTGCATAGACTGTGTTCGCGGCTTGAACGCAGCACCCCGATCGGTTAGGTTCACGCTATGAACGCAGTCGTCGAAGACATCCGCCTTGCATGGTTTGCGGTGCTGACCAAACCACGCAATGAGGCGTCGGCGATTGTTCACCTGCAACGGCAAGGTTTCGACTGTTTTTTACCCCAGGTTCGGCATCAACGCCGGTCGGCCCGCGGCATGCAGGACACCGTCGAAGCATTGTTTCCGAGGTACGTGTTCCTGCGCGCGCGCGCCGATGGCTGGACGCTTGGGCCGGTGCGGTCGACGCGCGGGGTTGCCGGCGTTGTGCGCTTCGGGCAACAAGCCGCACACGTGCCGGATGCGGTGATCGATCACATCCGCTCGCGCATCCAGGTCGACGGCTGCGTGCAACTCGACGTGCCCCAACTGCGCGCCGGTGATCCGGTGCGCGTCACTGAAGGTCCATTCGCTGGCATACGCGCCGTATTCCATTCGGAATCCGGAACCGAGCGCGTGCGCTTGCTGATGGAAATTCTTGGTGAACGTGTCGCCGTTGTTGTTCCGCGTTCGCAACTCGTCGTCGGCTTTGCCCAGGCATGGGCTTAGCCATGCTTTAGTGCAGGCGTTGCGCTTGCGCGACGTAGATTTGGACATACACGATTCAGCACCATCCGCCTTACCTGTTTGCAGAACCGCCACTCACAACTCAGCCGTACCGGCAATATGGCAAGCCCAGCGCCAAAGGGCGGTAGCCTGTTTGCGAATTGCGCCGATGGACCGCTGTGATCGAACGCATGTTGATTCCGCTGCGCGGAATCCTGGGGCATCCACTGGCACGTGGGCGCCTGTTCAGCGTGCTCAGGCGGTTCGTGTTCTGGCAACTGCGCAGCCGCCTGCATACCAGCGTCGATGTGCGTTTCGTCAACCAGGCACGATTGCGCGTGTCGCGTGGCATGAATGGGCTGACCGGAAACATTTACACCGGCTTGCACGAATTCGAGTCGATGGGGTTTCTGTTGCATCTGCTACGCCGCGATGACTTGTTTGTCGACGTGGGCGCGAACGCCGGCAGCTACACGGTGCTGGCTGGCAAGGCGATCGGCTGTCGTGTTGTGGCGGTCGAACCCGCTGATGCAGCTTTGCGCGCTCTGCACGCCAATATCGCTCTGAACGACATTGCCGATCGAGTGGACGTACACGCCGTCATTGCTGCCGATAGCGAAGGCACGCTGCCCTTCACCTGCGACCACGGTCCGGAGAACCACGTGGCGTGGCCGTCGGATCCGTTGCCGTCGACGCGTTCGATGCCGGTGCAGACGCTCGATAAAATCCTTGATGGTCGCGTGCCGAGCCTGATCAAGCTCGACGTTGAGGGATATGAACTTAAAGTTCTGCGTGGTGCCAGCGCAACTTTGGCAGCGCCGGGTCTGCGCGCGCTCATCGTCGAGATCAACGGCAGTGAGTCGCGCTATCAGCTCAGTGCCAAGGAACTGACCGCTGTGCTGCAACGACAGGGATTTTCCGGGTACCAGTACGACCCGCTGCGCCGGTCGCTGCATCGCATCGACTCGCTGCGCGCGGATGGCAACGTAATTTTTCTGCGCGACAGTGCTCAGACAGCTTCGCTTGTGGCCGCTGCGCCCGCCTTCAATCTGCCGGGATGGGGCCTCAACATTTGATCGCTGCGCGCCCATGGTGCGAGCTGCCAACGCAGCGGCATGTGTTGGCCGTGGCAGATGCGCTGCTGCGAACGCCACGGCTTCGGGGACAGCAACTTCTTGGACAGCGCCAATGAATGACACCTCAAGCGATGATATTCCGCTGCAGCTTCTGCGCCTGCTCGAAGCCAATCCACAAATGAGCCAGCGTGCGTTGGCCGAGGAGCTGGGGCTGAGTCTGGGAAAGACCAACTATTGCATTCGTGCGCTGATCGAGAAGGGCTGGGTGAAGGCGCGCAATTTCAAGAACAGCGACAACAAGCTCGCCTACGCCTACGCGCTGACGCCCAAGGGTATTCGTCAGCGCGCCGCCGCCACGCTGGCGTTTCTGCAACGCAAGCGCGCGGAATTCGTCGCCTTGGAACGCGAAATCAAGCGATTGGAAGCGGAAGTCGGCGCCGGTGGATTGCAGAAATGAACTATGTTGCGACTGGTTGCATGGAACGCGGCAGGTCGCCTGGCATGAACTATTGCGGCCGCAATCAGCAAGTTCACCGATGACGCCGACGCTCGACATGGAGAAAGTGCAGATCGCAGTGATCGGTCTGGGTTATGTCGGTCTGCCGTTGGCAGCGGCGCTGTCGGCGCATTTTCCTGTTCTGGGTTATGACATCGATGCCGAGCGCATCGATGCACTCAAGCAGGGCAATGACGTTACGGGTGAACTCAACGAAAGTGAATTGCCGGCGTTGCGCAAGCTTCAGCTCAGCAGCAGCAGCGTCGATCTTGCACCATGCAATGTGTACATCGTGGCCGTTCCGACGCCCGTCGATGCCAGCAAGCTGCCCGATCTTTCGCCGTTGCGTGCGGCCAGCCAAAGCGTCGGCAGGGTACTCAAACTCGGCGATGTGGTGATCTACGAGTCCACCGTGTACCCAGGTGCGACCGAAGAAATTTGCGTACCAGAATTGGAACGTGCGTCCGGACTCGAATTCAATACTGACTTTTTTTGCGGTTACTCGCCCGAGCGCCTCAATCCCGGTGATCGCCAACGACGCATCAGCGACATTGTCAAAGTCACCTCTGGCTCAACCCCTGCCGTGGCTGAGTTTGTCGACCAGATCTATCGCCGCATCATCAAGGCGGGCACCCACCTCGCGCCCAGTATCAAAGTCGCCGAAGCCGCCAAGGCGGTGGAAAACACGCAGCGTGACATCAACATCGCCTTTGCCAACGAGCTCGCAATGATGTTCCACCTTATGGGCATCGATACTGAAGCGGTACTCAAGGCGGCCGAGACCAAATGGAACTTCATGCCGATACGACCCGGTCTGGTCGGTGGGCACTGCATCGGTGTGGATCCGTACTACTTGATCCATAAGGCAGAAGAGGTCGGTGCCGCACCCACGCTGATTCGATCGGCACGCGAGATCAACGAACAGATGAGCGCGCACGTTTTCTCCCGTCTGCTTGAAGCCATGGCCGCCAAGCAGATACCGATGACCGGCGCGCATGTGTTGATTCTCGGTCTGAGCTTCAAGGAAAACTGTCCTGACCTGCGCAATACACGGGTCATCGAGCTGATCGAACAGGCGCGAAGTCATGGCGCGACTGTGGATGTGCACGACCCGTGGGCTGATGCGCTCGAGGCCAGACACGAGCACGGTGTCGATTTGCTTGAAACGCTCCCAGAGCGCGGCCAGTACGATCTGGTGGTCGTCGCCGT
>JANMSL010000287.1:0-2593 GCA_031389245.1 Lysobacterales bacterium
ATCTGGGGCTGGACGAGGTGTCGCGCGAGGCCTTGCACAGTTTTGGCCAGACGCTGGAAGTGGTGGCCGAGCAAGAAACCGACGCCGGGCTGGGCAACGGCGGCCTGGGGCGGCTGGCCGCCTGCTTCATGGACAGCTGCGCCAGTCTGAATCTGCCCGTGATGGGCTACGGCATCCATTACGAATACGGCATGTTCCGCCAGCATATCGAAAACGGTTATCAGATCGAGGACCCCGACCACTGGCTGCGCGATGGCAATCCTTGGGAAGTCGAACGATCCGAATTCACCTGCCGGGTGCCATTTGGCGGTCATACCGAGCACTATCACGACAAGGCGGGGAACCCGCGTGTGCGCTGGGCGGATACCAACGATGTGCTGGCGATCCCGTTCGACATGCCGATCTCGGGCTACCGCAACCGCACGGTGAACACGTTGCGTTTATGGAAGTCCGCGGCCACTGACGAATTCGATCTCGGCGAATTCAATGCCGGCAGCTACACCGAAGCGGTGCAGGCAAAGAACCACGCCGAGCATATTTCGATGGTGCTCTATCCCAACGACACCAGTGAAAACGGCAAGGAGTTGCGCCTGCGCCAGCAGTATTTTCTGGCGTCGGCCAGCCTGCAGGATGCGCTGCGGCAGTGGCATACGGCCGGCAACAGTGACCTGACGAAATTTGCCGAGCACAACGTGTTCCAGATGAACGACACCCACCCCACCATCGCCGTGGCCGAGCTGATGCGCCTGCTGCTCGACCAGGAGGGCATGCTGTGGGACGGGGCGTGGGCGATCACCTCGCAGTGCATGGCCTACACCAACCACACCCTGCTGCCCGAGGCGCTGGAGCGCTGGCCGGTGACGGTGTTCGGCCGACTGCTGCCACGACACCTGATGATCATCTACGAGATCAACCAGCGATTTTTGCGCCAGGTGCAGACCCGCTGGCCCGGCGACATCGATCGCATGTGCCGCAAGTCGATCATCGAAGAGGGGGATCGCAGACAGATCCGCATGGCACACCTGGCCACGGTGGGGGCCCACAGCATCAATGGCGTGGCCCGCCTGCACACCGAGTTGGTCAAATCCCAGTTGTTGCGCGACTTCTGCGAGTTGTGGCCGGAGCGTTTCAACAACAAGACCAACGGCGTGACGCCGCGGCGCTGGATCCTGCACGCCAACCCGCGCCTGACCGATGTGATTTCGTCGCACATCGGCACCGCCTGGATCGACGGCGATCTGGGGCGGCTGCGCGCGCTTACCGATCACGCGGACGACCCTGATCTGCTGGACCAGCTATCGCGGGTCAAACAGGCGAACAAACGCGACGTCAGCCGGCTGGTGCGGGAACGCATCGGGGTGGACCTGCCGCCCGAAGCGATGTTCGTGGTGCAGGTCAAGCGATTCCACGAGTACAAACGCCAGCTGCTTGCTTGCCTTCAGATCGTGTCGCATTACCTGACGCTGAAGCGCGATCCGGGCGTGGATGCGACGCCGCGTGCGTACATTTTCGCGGGCAAGGCCGCCCCCGGGTACGCCATGGCCAAGTTGCACATCAAGCTGATCAACGACGTGGCGGCGGTGGTGAACAGCGATCCGGCCGTGCGCGGGCGTTTGGCTGTCGCGTTCGTGCCCAACTATGGCGTGTCTCTGGCGGAGGCGATCATCCCGTCGGCCGATCTGTCGTTGCAGATATCGACCGCGGGTACCGAAGCGTCCGGAACCAGCAACATGAAATTCGCGCTGAACGGCGCGTTGACGTTGGGCACCCTCGACGGCGCGAACGTGGAAATTCGCGAAGCCGTGGGGCCCGAACATTTCTTCTTGTTCGGCCTGCACACGCCCGAGGTGGCGGCGTTGCGCGTCTCCGGATACGACCCGGGGGCGTTCATAGCCCGGAGCCCGGCGCTGGCCGAAGCACTGGACATGGTTGCCTCCGGGTTCTTCAGCCTTGGCGATCGCGATCGTTTCAGGCCCATCGTCGACGCTCTGCGGGGGCGCGATCCGTATATGTTGTGCGCCGATTTTGACGGATTCGCGACCGCCGAGGCACGCGCCGCCGCCGCCTACCGCGACGCGCGCGACTGGTCGCGGCGCGCGTTGCACAACATTGCCGGGGCCAGCCGTTTCTCCAGCGACAACACCATTCGCCAGTACGCCTCCGAAATTTGGGGACTTCAACCGATCAAGACCGACCTGGCTCGGGTGGTCACGGGAGGGTAGGTCCGGCGGCTGTCGCGTAGACTGAAGGGATGAAGGCCGCGAAGGCAGCCGCCGCGACCCGGTTCTGTCTTCTTGCGGCCGCGCTGATCGTATTCGCTCCTCGCCAGGCCGCCGCGCAGACCCCGGGATCGCCGGCCCCCGACCTCGATCTGGGCCGCATTCTTGCCGCCATTCCCGACGCGTTCGCGCGGGTGGTGGAGAAGGGCCACACGGAGTTTTTTCGCCTGACCCAGAACCTGGAGATGTTCCGCATCGAAAGCGAAATCGATCGCTTCGTCGGTTTGCCGCGCACTTTGCACGATTCGACGACGTACAAACTCAGCCTGCTGCCGTTCCACATCCGATTTCCCATCTACAGGCAGCTGGTCAAT
>JANMSL010000347.1:0-2968 GCA_031389245.1 Lysobacterales bacterium
GCGAAGACCTCGACGTCAGCGCCGAACGGCGTATGGCCGTGGTCGATCCACTGAAACTGGTGATCACCAACCTGGGGCAAGGTCACGAGGAATTCCTCACCGCCTCGAATCACCCCAAGGACGAGACCCGGGGCCAGCGCAAAGTGCCGTTCGCGCGCGCGATCTGGATTGAACGCGAAGACTTCATGGAGGTTCCGTCCAAGGGCTTCCATCGCCTGGTACCCGGCGGCGAAGTGCGGCTGCGATCGGTCGGCATCGTCAAGTGCGTGGATGTCATCAAACACGAAGATGGTTCGATCAAAGAGCTGCACGGCACGCTCGACCTTGAATCGCGCAGCGGCATGCCGGGCGCGGACCGCAAGATCAAAGGCACCATCCATTGGGTATCGGCAGTGCATGCCGTTGCGGCTGAAGTGCGCTTGTACGATCGCCTGTTCACGGTCGCCAATCCGGACGACGAAAGCGATGGCAAAACCTACCGCGACCATCTCAATGCGGACTCGGTACGCGTGGTCATCGCCCAGCTCGAACCGAGCCTGGCTGCGGTCGATGCCGAGCAACGTTTTCAGTTCGAGCGCCTCGGCTACTTTGTCGCTGATCGACTCGATCACCTGCCCGGCAAACCGGTATTCAACCGCGTCTGTACGCTGCGCGATTCAAAAAAATAGCAGCATCATCTTCAGCGCGGGTGGGCGCTTGCCGGCTCCAAAGTGGCGCGCGGCGGTGCATGCTCGCCACCCCGCTTGAACGCCGGACATGCCTGAGTTGAACAGCGCAACTGTTGTAAGCCACCCGCACTACTTCTCGTTAGCTGGAGCCGATCACATGCACATTATCCTTCGCTTTGCGCTGATCATCGTGCTTGCTCTGAGCTTGATGCTACCCGCCTGTGTCGCCCCAACCGAACCGGATTCGCCGGCGGCAACGCCGCCCATTGCATCGGTCGTAGCGCCGTCCCTGGCCTGTCAGAGCGCCGCTGACTGCGTCGTCAAGAACGTCGGCAACTGCTGCGGTTATTATCCCGCCTGCGTGCACAAGGATCAGAGCGTTGATCCCGAAGCGGTGCAGACGCGCTGCACGGCCGAAGGTAAAAGTTCGATCTGCGGGTTTCCGGAAATCTCCGCCTGTGCCTGCGTTGAAAGTCGCTGCGTCAGCTCCGGGACCGGCAACGGCGGAATCGATCCGCGACTCCCATGAATTCAGGAACGCCGCTCAAATGATCTATGCCCAGGTCCATCTCGCGCTGCCCGCCTGGATCCACCAGGAAGTCGATATCGATCGCCCGTACGCCGACGACGAAGCGCGCATGACACTGGTCATCCAGCTGGCGCGGCGCAATGTCGAACTCAATACCGGCGGACCGTTCGGCGCAGCGATCTTCAACAGCGAAGGACGCATCGTTTCGGTCGGCGTCAATCGCGTGATGCCGCAGAACTGCTCACTGGCACATGCCGAGATCATGGCCTTCATGACTGCGCAGTCGCGGCTGCAGCGCTTTCGCATCAATGACGGCGGTGGCCGCTATACGCTGGCTACCTCTGCGCAACCCTGCTGCCAATGTTATGGCGCCAGTTTCTGGGCGGGCATTGACGAAATGCTGATCGGCGCGCGCTCCGAGGATGTTCAGCAGCTCACCGAATTCGACGAAGGCCCGCTGCCTGCAGACTGGGTCGGCGAATTGGTGAAACGCGGAATCAGCGTCAAGCGCGACATCATGCGCGAATCCGCGCGCGAAGTACTCGCCTTCTACCGCGACAATGGCGGCGCCAGCTACTAGCAAAGGATTCGCACCAATGTAGGAGCGGCGGCTTTCAACAGCGGAGCTGGTCAAGCCGCGAAGCTGTTGCTCTAACTCTGCCACCGACATCGAGAATTCCAAAGCTTCGCGACTGAAGTCGCTCCCACAATCAACGCGAAGCTGTTGCTGCGTGCTGTTCTGGCTCTGTCATCGAAAACTCCAGAGCTTCGCGAGTCACGTCGCTCCCACAATCATGTTGCCTCGGTCAGAATGCACCCATGAAATCTGTCCTTCTCACCTGCCGCACGGGCTTCGAAAGCGAATGCGCGCAAGAACTCACCCAGTATCTGGTCGAGCGCGGCGCGCACGGTTTCGCGCGCATGCAGCGTGATAGCGGCTTTCTGTTGTTCGAATCCGCCGATGGCACTGATCTTCCGGCAGTGGCGGCATCCGAGTTGATCTTTCCACGCCAGTGTCTGCCAGTCAGCGAGCACTTCACCGACCTCGATCCAAAGGACCGGATCAAGCCGTTGCTCGAATGGCTGGGTCGGCACATCAACAACATCAGCGATGTCTGGACCGAAGCCCCCGACAGCCCGGAAGGCGAAGCACTGAACGCGTTTTGCCGCAGCTTTGAGTCGGCTCTGGTGGCGCGGCTGAAGCGCGACAAGTGGATTGCTGCGGGTGCCGCCAAACGCATGCTGCTGTTTTTCCCCAGCGCCACCGAGTGCTATTTGTGCCTGGTTGAGAATGGCAAAACCGAACCGTTGCGCCAGGGAATTCCGCGCCTGCGCTTTCCATCGGACGCGCCGAGTCGCTCAACGCTCAAACTGGAGGAAGCCCTGCTCGTGCTGCTGACCGAAGCAGAACGTACAAAATGGCTGCAGCCGGGTATGACCGCGGTTGATCTGGGTGCCGCACCCGGAGGTTGGACCTACCAGCTGGTGCGCCGCTCAATCAAAGTCACCGCCGTCGACAATGGCCCGATGGCGCAGACCCTGATGGATTCCGGCCTGGTGCAGCATTTTCGTGAAGACGGCTTTCGCTTCCAACCGAAAAAGAATGTGGACTGGATGGTCTGCGACATGGTCGAGCAGCCCATCCGTGTCGCCGATCGCATGGGCCGATGGCTGCGCGAAGGGTGGTGCAAGCGCATCATCTTCAACCTCAAACTACCGATGAAAAAGCGCTGGCAGGAAACCCAACTGTGCCTGGACACGCTGCGTGAAC
>JANMSL010000370.1:0-12246 GCA_031389245.1 Lysobacterales bacterium
GCCTGTCCAGCGAAGCACTGCTTTCGCAGGCCTTCTTTGCCGGAAATGATTACGCGGCAATCCGAACAATAGCCAATCAAATCAATGGGTTGATTGTTTCCGGAGCGACCGTTTCGCGCGGCAGCAAACAACAAGCGGTGAAGACTTTCGGCGAAGCCCAAGGCTGGCTGATGGACGAGGCCAAAAAAGGCCGCACCATCCAGCGGTTCAAAGGACTCGGAGAAATGAATCCCGAGCAGCTTTGGGAAACAACGGTCAATCCGGAAAGCCGCCGTCTACTTCAGGTTCGGGTCGAAGATGCCGTTGCTGCAGACCAGATCTTTTCCACGCTGATGGGCGATGTTGTTGAGCCGCGGCGCGCGTTTATCGAAAACAATGCATTGCGGGTGAGTAATCTCGACGTGTGACGAAGCGCAACTGCGAACCGTCCAGTGCAACGCAGGGGAAAGATGCGCCTCGCTGGCGGTAGGGGCTTGGTCGAGCGGCGAATCGTTCGGCACACCTGATTGGATGCGTTTGACTCAGGCATTTTGCCAATCCAGAGCGCGCGAAATTCCAACGATGACTCGACCACTAATGCTCGACAACGAACGACAACAGCGAAACGCGTCATTGAAACAAATCGCCACGTTGATGACCGTTAGCTGCGCAAGTGCGCACGCGGACCCTTCGACGATCGCACCGAGTGCATGACCAATGTCCTAGCGACTTCCCGCACGCTCAAAAATGCGCCCAATCCGTTCTGATGCCGGTCAGCACAGCAGCGGATGGAACGGCGCATGATGTCGAATCGAAACAGGAGTGCGCGTTTATCGGCAAGCTTGATTTTGCTGGCAAGCACGCACGTCGAGGCTACGATCACCGTTGATGGCATCGCAGACGAAGCCCAATGGCAGCACGCGCAAGTCCTGGGACCCTTGGTCACCGTGCAACCGCTGACCGAAGCCGCGCCCTCGCATCAGACCGAAGTGCTGATGATCAGCACGCCGCAAGGATTGGCATTCCTGTTCAAGAACAGCCAGCCGGCTGCAGCGCTGCGGGTCAAACCCCGTTCGCTGCGCGATCAAGGCGGCAATGCCGATCGAGTCAACGTGATGATCGACTTCGATGCAGACGGCAAACTCGGCTACAACTGGACGGTTTCGTTGTCCGATTCGATTGACGACTCGGTGATTTCGAACGAGAACCAGTTTCGCACCGACTGGGACGGCGATTGGGAGCACGCCGTGACCGAGACAGCAGAAGGTTGGAGCGCAGAAATTCTGATTCCCTGGAGCATCTCGACCATGCGCGCAGTGGCTGGCGAGACGCGAACCATCGGCGTCTACGTCGACCGCGTGATGGGCGGCAATGGCGAGCGTTATGCGACGCCGGCGATACGCTTCAACGAGCAACGCTTTCTGAGTGCTTTCACTCGGGTCGAGGTAAAGCAATACACCCAATCGATACTGAACTGGTATCCCTATGTAACGCTGTTGTCAGATCAGGTCAGCAACCAGGTCGAATCCAAGGCGGGTCTCGACGTGTTCTGGAAGCCCTCGGGCAGCTTCCAGCTGACGGCGGCGCTGAACCCGGACTTTGGCCAGGTCGAAAGCGACGATCTGGTGGTCAACTTCTCGGCCCTGGAAACGTTCTTCTCCGACAAGCGTCCATTCTTCACCGAGAATCAGGCGTTGTTCGACCTGCCCACTGCGCAGAGCGGCAGTCTGATCTACACCCGGCGAATGGGTGGCCCGAGCGACGATGGCAACGGCATCGCCAGCATCGACGCCGCGTTGAAGTCCAGCGGCTCAATTGCTGGAATCAACTATGGCGTATTCGGAGTGCTCGAGTCCGATCATGCGGATGATCTGGGCAGTGCCTTCTATGCGACCCGCCTGCAAAGGCCAGGCGAAAAACTCACGCTCGGGTATGCGACCACCTACGCCGATCGACCGTTCCTGGATCGCACGGCCTTCGTGCAGATGATGGACATGCAATGGAACCCGCTGACCTGGTTGCGGCTGAACTCGCATGTACTGCAGAGCGAGATCACTCAGGCCGGAAATGACAAGACCGGCGAGAGTATGCGCGCTGCGATGCAGTTCACGCCGGCAAATGGCTTCTTCGCTGAGATCGCGGGTGCCTATCTATCGGACGATCTCGATCTCAATGACATGGGCTTCATGCCGCGCAATGGCCTGCACGTGGGCGCGCTGGCGGTGCAGTATCCGTACAGCGGATTTCCCGAAAGCAGCTGGCTACGTACCATCAGTCTCAACTCCAACCTGGTGATTCGCAAAACCCTTGAAGGCGACCACGTACCGACCCGCTTTCAACTGGGCGCAGACATTGAGTACCGCGATGGCGCCACCCAATACCTGGAATGGCTGCAGGACTCCTCTGGTTACGACAATGTCATCTCGCGTGGCAACGGACTGGTGTATCGCGAATCGGGCAGTAGCCTGTTTACCAACTTCAACACCGCGCGCATCGGTGACTGGCGCTTCGGAACGGCACTCTGGTACACCCGTGGCGGCACCGACATGGACGCCAATGTGCAGCTGGAAGCCTCGGCCACGCACTATTTTTCCGACAGCCTGGATCTGCGAGCAGAACTGGTGCGCAAACGTACGCGCGACTCCCTGATCTGGCTGGGCGAAGACCGGTTCGGTCGCTTTGAACGAGAACAGATGTTTTCAACTGCGCAACTCAACTGGTTTCCGTCCAAACGCCACGAGCTGCGCGCCAAAATGCAGTGGCTCGGCCTGCATTCGGAACGAGGTCGGGCATTCCGGCTGCAGAGCAACGGCCGTCTGCTAGCCAGCGCTGACCCAATCGAGAACTTTGCGATCAACAACTTCGGTGTACAGCTGCGATACCGCTTTGCGATCGCAGCACAAAGCGATTTCTTCGCGGTCTACAGCCGCGGCGGCGATACCTTCAACGAGCGTGACGACGAGACACTGGGAAACCTGTTCGATCGTGCCCTGCAGCTACGCGACGCCGATCAATTCGTTCTAAAAATACGCTATCGAATGTAACTGGCGGCACCGCCAATACACTCAAGCTGCCATACCCCGACGCCACGTTCCGCCGAACATTTCGACCAGGAACTCAGAACAGCTCCTGTTGCGGCGAGGGTGGGCGCGGTGCACGGAACAGGTCGGTACGCAGTTGAACTTCTTCATTGCGGCGTTCGATGCCCAGTCGCTGGCAGGCGACAACGAATCGCCGCCGGATCAGATCAGCAAACACACCCTCTCCGCGCATGCGGGTTTTGAAGTTGGCGTCATAGTCCTTGCCGCCGCGCATTTGTCGAATCAGGCTCATCACATGCGCCGCGCGCTGCGGCACATGCAACTCCAGCCATTCACGGAACAGCGGAGCCACTTCGTGCGGCAAACGCACCAGCGTGTAGCTCGCAGTTCGCGCACCGGCGGCGTGACAGCGTTCGAGAATTGACTCCATGTCCTTGTCGGTGAGCATGGGAATCAACGGCGCAACAAACACACCCACTGGAATTCCGGCGTTGTGCAAGTGGCGAATGGCTTCGATCCGACGATGCGGCGCGCTGGCGCGTGGCTCCAGCCTGCTGGCGAGGCGATTGTCCAATGTGGTCACCGAAATGAAAACCTGCACCAGCCCCAACTCCGCCATCGGCGCCAGCAGGTCGATGTCGCGTTCGACCAGGCAACTCTTGGTAATGATGGTTAATGGGTGACGTGTCTCCGACAGAACTTCAATCAGCGCACGGGTCAGTCGATGACTGCGCTCGATCGGCTGATAGGGATCGGTATTCGCGCCAAAGTTGATCGGTGATGGCTGATAACTGCGTTTCGTCAATGCCGCACGCAGCAACTCCACGGCATTGCCTTTCGCGTATAGCTGAGTTTCGAAATCCAGACCCGCTGAATGATTCAGATACGCATGCGTGGGGCGCGCATAACAGTAGATGCAGCCGTGTTCGCAACCGCGGTAGGGGTTGATCGATTGGGTAAACGGAATGTCGGGAGAATCGTTGCTACTGATGATCGAACGCGCGCGCTCCACGTGCACCACGGTGACGGGTCGCGGCGGCGCGTTGGGCTCCTGGTACCAGCCATCGTCTTCAGGCTCGCTATGCTGTCGTTCAAAGCGGCCCTCGAGGTTGCTGCTGCTGCCGCGTCCCTTGATCCTTTTGTCTGCCGAATCGTTATCCATGGCAAGCGCTCGTCTGCGTGCTGGCATAATAACGGACACAGTCTCTGCGGCTGCGACGCGCCCACACCATGCAGCGCCGCTCAAGCGGTGCGCGGAGCCCTCACATGCGTCAGGTCGCATTCAAACAAGTCGACGTCTTTACCCGCATACCCTTTCTTGGCAATCCGCTCGCCGTGATCGTCGACGCGACTGGGATAAGCGATCACGAAATGCAGCGCATCGCGCACTGGACCAATCTATCCGAGACCAGCTTCGTATTGCCGCCAACCTGCACCGCGGCCGACTACCGTTTGCGCATCTTCACCACGACGCAGGAATTGCCCTTCGCCGGACATCCCAGCATAGGGACTGCGCATGCCCTGCTCGAAGCGGGCTTGCTGCAACCCATCACAGACAGCTGGACCCAGGAGTGTGGCGCCGGCTTGCTGCGGCTGCGCCGGAGCGGCGCAACACCCGCTGATCGCCGCATTCATGTGCAGGTACCGCGTGCAAAAATCGCCCCCGCAGCGGCCACGCTCGATCGCCAAATCGAAGCGGCATTCGGACTCAGGCCAGGCCAAGTCGATCAGGCGCGTGTAGTCGATGTCGGAGCGATCTGGCTCGTTGTGGATCTCGATACCGCCACCAGCGTGCGCGCACTGCAACCTTCGGGCGCAGCATTGGAGCCACTTTGCGCATCACTCGGCGTCACCGGCATCACCGTGTTCGGTCGCCAAAGCAGTGGTGACGCGATGCTCGCAGTGCGCTCGTTCTGCCCCGGGGAGGGAATGTTCGAGGACCCCGTGTGCGGCAGCGGTAACGCCTCGGTGGCGGCATACCTGCATGGTCGGGGTACGCTGCACGCGATCGGCGCCGCTTACCGGGCGAGTCAGGGACGCGAGCTCGGCCGCGATGGATATGTTGACGTCGCCGTTGACGCCAGCGGCGACATCGAGATCGGCGGTGCCTGCGTCACCTGCGTCGACGGTATCATCCGGCTCAAATAGCCCGCGCATCGCGTTATCGCCAAGCACTTTTCGCCAACATCGCTAGCCAGAACACCGCCGCCGACGCCCGTGCGCGAACCGGGCGCGGTCCTGTGGCCGTGTCCCAAATCATGAGCAAGGTTACTGGCAAGGCCGGGTCGGTCGCGATGACAATCTTGCGCCGACCCGCAAGAGCTTGGTACGCGCGTCTATACTTCACCCCTTCGGGGAAAGCACCAAGTCAAAAAACAATATGAAAAAGACCCAGCTCTACCTTTTAGCTTTGATCATTGCTGCGATTGGCCTTGCCGCCTTTTACTACAAGTGGAAGGTGTTGAGCTTTCCGATCCGCGCGGCCGAACAGACCGAGCTGTGGGAAATTCAGGCGCGCGTTCAATTCCAGGCGCGCAAGGGACCGAACAAAGTCACCTTGCAGATTCCGCGCGATCCACCAGGCTACGATCTGATCGACGAGAAATTCGTCGCTCGCAACTACGGCATGAACATTGAGCAGGGCAAACGCACGCGTGCGGTGCAATGGCAATTTCGCAATGCGCGGGGCAACCAGGCCTTGTATTACCGCGCTACCGTGTACCGCGATCTGCATGCATCGGAATACAGCGACCCGCCGCCGCGTGAAGTGTCGCCCAGCGTCTACGAAGAGCCCTATCTGACCGCACGCAGCACACTGCTGGAACAGGTGCGCGAAAAGTCGGTGGACTCAGCGTCGTTTGCTGGCCAACTGGTGCGCGCGCTCGGCACCGCGGACAACGACAGCAGCGTCGCCTTGTTGATGGAAGGTATCAAGACTGCCGAGCAACGCGCACACCTGGCCAAGGGGCTGCTCGCAGATCGGCAGATTTCGGCACGAGTCATTCATGGCCTGCCGTTGGTACAGTCCGATGCTACCGTGCCGCTGATGCCGTTCCTGCAGGTCTGGGATGGCGAGGCGCAACACTGGGACACGATCAGCGCGGAATCCGGCGTTGAGGGCTGGCCCGACGACATGTTCATGTGGAGCATCAGCCAGCGGCCCGTTCTGGAAGTTGAGGACAACCCGCGCGCCCGGGTTGAATTCTCGGTGCAGCGCACCCTCGATGACGCACTTGACGTGGCCAAGGAACGCCTCGAGGCCAAGGATAAAAATCTGGTCGCCTATTCGCTGTTGAATTTGCCACTGCAGACTCAGGACGTTTACCGCATTCTGTTGATGATGCCGCTCGGCGCCTTTCTCATGCTGCTGCTGCGCAATGTTGTTGGCATCAAGACTTTTGGCACGTTCATGCCGGTGCTGGTGGCGCTGGCATTTCGCGAGACCAAGCTGGTTACCGGGATAATCCTGTTCACAACCGTTGTCAGCTTGGGACTGCTGGTGCGTTTCTACCTGGAAAAGTTGCGCCTGCTGCTGGTGCCCCGACTCACCGCGGTGCTGATTCTGGTGGTGTTTCTGATGGCCCTGGTTTCAGTGGTCAGCAACAAACTGGGCATCGATCAGGGCTTGTCGATTGCGCTATTCCCGATCGTGATCATGACCATGACCATCGAGCGCATGTCCATTGCCTGGGAGGAACGCGGAGGAGCTTTTGCATTGAAGGAAGGCATCGGCACGCTCATTGTCGCGGTGCTCGCCTATCTGGTGATGAGTATCGCCTGGTTGGAGCACCTGGTCTTTGTCTTTCCTGAGTTGCTGCTGGTGCTGTTCGCGCTCACTTTGTTGATTGGTCGCTACTCCGGTTACCGCATCAGCGAGCTATTCCGCTTCCGCGCATTGGCCGCAGATCCAGTGGAGCCCGCTCCAAAAAAGGCCGACTGACTCATGCTCAATCCGTTCACTATCGTCAAGCGTCTGCGCGCGATCGGCCTCACCGGCATCGGTCAGCGCAATGCCGAGTTCGTACTGATGTACAACCAGCGGCGAAACTACCCGCGCGTCGACGACAAGCTCATTACCAAGAAGCTCGCGATCGCGGCCGGTCTGCCAGTACCGCAGCTGTATGCGGTAGTGCGCGAGGAACATGAGATCGAGGAGCTGCACGAAAAGATCAAGGGCCGCGACAGTTTCGTGGTCAAGCCGGCGCACGGTTCGGGCGGCGATGGCATCCTGGTCATCACGGGGCGACGCGGCGACCGGTACCGCCGCTCGAGCGGCGCGTTGCTGGCGCGCGAGGAGTTTGATCACCACATTTCAAACATGCTGTCGGGATTGTTTTCGCTCGGCGGCCAGCCCGACCATGTGTTGGTCGAATACTGTGTTCAATTCGATCCGATCTTCGACAACGTCAGTTACAAGGGCGTACCGGATATCCGCATCATCAGCTTCCTTGGTTATCCGGTCATGGCAATGATCCGACTGCCGACGCGGATGTCTGATGGCAAAGCGAATCTGCATCAGGGCGCCATTGGCGTTGGTATCGACATCCCGACCGGCGTCACCCGGCGTGGTGTCTGGGGTCGCGAGATCATCAGAGAACATCCGGACACCGAGAGCAGCATCGTTGGCCTGACCATTCCGCACTGGGACGAATTGCTGTTGATCGCGGCGCGCGCCTACGAGTTGGTCGATCTGGGCTACGTCGGTGTCGACATCGTGCTCGACAAGCATCTCGGGCCGTTGGTGTTGGAGCTCAATGCGCGTCCCGGTCTGGCAATCCAGATGGCCAACGGCAATGGACTGCTGCATCGTTTGCGCAAGGTGCAGGAAATGGAGAAGGCAGGCACGTTGTCCAAAGACCCCGCCGAGCGCGTCGAGTTTTCCAAGATCAATTTCCCGACCCTCTAAGCAGCACCGCAAGCCCAACGAGGCGAGCATTACGTGGCCAGGCAGTGCTTTGCAATTGATCGATACCCGCGCCGCCTGGGTTGACACGGTAGAAAGTCGCAAATTGAATCACTAAGTTCGGCAACGCACCGCCGCACCTGTCGGGAGATAGTATTGAGTGGGGCGTGCGACTGTGCCAATGTGCACGATCAACCGCGGCGGCCGTCACTTAGTGGGATTGCGGTCAGTGGCGTATGGGTATGAGCCAGCACAGGCACAGTGACATCCAGCGCGGCCGCAACAAGGTCGTGGATGGCAGTCTGGTCTGGCGTTGACCAAGTCCACACGGTGCAGGACTATGAAAAATGTGCGGGAGTTTTCAAGATCGCGTTGGTTAAGCTCGCACGTCGCACAATTCAAACGGGCGCCAGTTGTCGCCTGCATGAGCGGGCGCTACGCTCTCGCTTCGTTTGCGTCCGAACATGGGCGCCGTCAATAGCTTTTGGAGGGAAGGGCCATGACATCGAAATATTTGCGTTTGCCTCGCGTTGCCCTATTGCTGGCGGCCGCGTTGCTGCTGTGTGCCGATTACGCGCTCGCCCAAGGTTATGGCGGCAGCAGCAGCGGTAACGGCTCGGCCTCGTCGGAAAGGCGCAGCACGGCGCTGGCGGGTCGCAAATCGAAAACCAAGAAAGGCGGCAAGGCTGAAATCACCTTTCCCAAGAGCGCGCGCAAAGAGCCCGAGTTCAAGATGTCTCCCAAACTCGGCAAGAAAGTGCAGCAGGGTCTGGATGCCCTCAACGACGAGGATTACGACAAAGCCGAGCAACTGTTCAATGAGATCGCCGCCGCCCCCAAGGCCATGGCCAGTGAGAAGGCCGCCTCGTATCAGGGGCTCGGCAACATTGCCTATGAACGCGACGAGGATTCGCTCAAGACGATCGAGTACAACGTCAAGGCGCTCGAACTTGACGCGCTGCCCAATACTTCGCATTTCGGACTGATACAGTTCAACGCCCAGCTCTACCTGCAGGAAGACCAGTTCGACAATGCCATCCTCTGGGCGGATCGCTGGATGCGCGAAACCGGTGAGGAAAAAGACTCGCTGCTGGTGGTCAAAGGCCAGGCCAACTATCAGCTCGAAAAATACGACCTCGCGGCGGTCGCGATCAAACGCGCAATCGAAGTATCGGCCAAACCCAATGAGAGCTGGTATGCGGTGCTGATGGCCTGCTACGTCGAGAGCGAGAAATATGACGAGGCGATTGCTTACGGTGAATCCGTACTCGCACGCGATCCAAACAACAAGAGCATCATCAAGCAACTGTCCAATGTCTTCGTTGAGAGCGACCAGGAACCGCGTGCGCTGGCACTGATGGATCGCGCTTACAGTGGCGGCCTGCTGACCAGCGAATCGGAACTGCGCCAATTGGCCCAGCTCTATGCCTACGCCGAGAAGCCCGAGCAAGGCGCCAAGGTCATCAATGACGGACTGGCCAAGGGCGTACTCAAGGCAGATCTGTCGACGTACTCGTTGCTCGGCGAGGTGTACTCGCAGGGCGACGACCATCTTAAAACCGCCGAGGCCTACGGTAAGGCAGCGCAGTTTGCACCAGATGGCGATATGAAGTTTCGACAGGCTTACGCATTGCTCGACGCCGAAAAAACCGCCGAAGCAAAAGTCGCTGTGCTTGAGGCGCTGAAAAAAACCCCGTTCAAGCATGAGGGCG
Source organism: Lysobacterales bacterium (assembly GCA_031389245.1). Classification (GTDB taxonomy): domain Bacteria; phylum Pseudomonadota; class Gammaproteobacteria; order Xanthomonadales; family Ahniellaceae; genus 0-14-3-00-62-12. The sequence goes on from JANMSL010000370.1 coordinate 9,636, forward strand.
AGAGTTGGGTGATTCTCGGTAACATCGAGATCGAGCTCAACAACAAGGCCGCGGCGATTGTCGCCTTTGAAAAAGCGGTCAAGTTTCCCAGCACGCAAAAATCAGCGCAAAGCTGGCTCAAGAACGTTCGCAAAATGTGAAGACTGGGCACCACGATCCAAACCCCGGTTCGTGGCAGCTACGTTTCCATCTTGTAACGCACTGGAGTCATGCTGTGCGCAAGCCTGGGGAGCCAAAAAGGTCCCTAGTTAGCAACCGGCCCACTCGCTATACTCGCCGTCCGAAGAGTCGCCAGCCCCGCTGGGGCGGGTCTCGGGGAAGCGAATTGCGGGGCCAATCGAGACCCATGTCCCATGTCCTATCGTAAAGAAGACAAGAGTTTCAGCCTGCGCCGAGTGATCGCGCAGTCTACCGCCGTGGCGCTGCACGCCGGCGTATTCCTTTTTCTGCTGGCACCGGTCAAACCTCCGGCGTCCGAAGACGAGGAAGCCGAGGACGTGGTCGAAGTGGTGTTCCTCGAACCACCACCGCCACCACCACCGCCACCACCGCCGCCGCCGGAACCGCCGAAGAAGATCGAACCAAAGATCATCGAGAAGCGTCCGAACATAGAGCCGCCACCGGAAGAGCCGCCACCGGAAATGGTGTTTGACGAAGCATTGGTGATGTCCGAGGAGGCGCCGCCACCTGCACCGCCGGCGCCGCCTGCTCCGGATTTGCCGCGTGATACCCAGGCATCTGAAGACCCCAGCTACCGCCGTATGCGTCCGCCGCGCTATCCACCGGCCGCCATGCGTCGTCGTCTGGAAGGCGAAGTCATTTTGTTGATCACCGTGGGTATCGATGGAGTTCCCGTCGATGTTCAGGTGCAGAAGTCCAGCCGACATCGCGAACTCGATCAGGAAGCGATACGTGCTGCACGCAGTTGGAAGTTCAATCCTGAAATCCGCGATGGCCGTGCGGTGCAGGGTCGTGTACTGGTACCGATCAAGTTCTCGCTCAGCTAAATTTTCATCCAACTGTTTTTGATCTGACACGTGTCGATCTGACAAACGTTCGCTCAACAGCTGTTTCGCCCAACTATTGCTCGTCCAACGAAAGGTGACGCCATGCTTCAAGACCAGACCTCGACTCAGCCTGCGGATGCAGGAAACGCAGACGCCTCGGCGGCGGCTGCACCTGCGGCAGTAGAACCCATGGCGAGCACCGTAGTGGCTGCCGCGCAGCCGACCCCCGATGCCGCCATGGCGGCCGCACCCACTTCAGATGCAGCGGCGCTGCAAACGATGGGCTTCAGCCATCTGATCCAGAACCTCGATTTCCTTGGCTGGACGGTGCTCATCGTCCTCACCGTGCAGTCGCTCGGCAGCTGGGTCTACATCGTCATCAACGGAATCCGCAATCTGAGCATCACCGCGCGCATGGAGCGGGTAATGTCGACGTTCTGGGAAACCCCGTCGGCGGCAGATGCCGTGCGTTTCATGGAGGAACAGCCCTCGTCCGAACCATTTTCGAAAATCGCTTTGGAGTGCGCCGGCGCGGCAGCTCACCATCAGCGCCACGAAGGTTCGCGCCTGGTTGAAGCATTGAATCGTTCCGAGTTCATTGACCGCTCGCTGCGTCAGGCGGTCACGCGTGAGAGCTCGCGTTTGGAGAACGGCCTCACCTGGCTCGCCAGTACCGGCTCGTCCGCGCCGTTCGTTGGTCTGCTCGGAACCGTTTGGGGCATCTACCATGCACTGATCGCCATCGGCGCCACCGGCAAGGCCGACATGTCCGTCGTTGCCGGCCCGGTAGGTGAAGCGTTGATCATGACCGCCTTCGGTCTTGGCGTCGCCATTCCGGCAGTGTTGGCGTACAACTTCTTCCAGCGCTCCAACCGCAAGATCAATGCCCGTTTCGACGAATTTGCGCATGACCTGCACGACTTCTTCGCCACGGGTTCGCGCGTGGAAGGCATGGCACCCAAGCCGCTCAAAAAATAACCTGTCCAGAAAACGGTCGGGCAAGATTAACGGTAGCAATCGCACTGCGGAACAGACCCAAGATGGAGCAGTCTCATGGCGTTTTCCAACAATAGCGACGGCGGTGGTGTCATGGCCGAGATCAACGTTACGCCCCTGGTGGACGTCATGTTGGTGTTGCTGATCATTTTCATGATCACCGCGCCTCTGTTGCAGCACAAGGTCAACATTGAGCTTCCTGAGAAGACAATGGTGCAGCCGGAGGCGGCGCCGGCTTCGGCCATTACCTTGTCGGTCAAATCCAACGGAGAGCTGTTCTGGAATGACGCACCGGTGCAGATGACCAACCTCGGTCGCAGCCTGGGCATCGAAGCCCGTCGCGAGCCACAGCCGATGTTGGAAATCCGTGCCGACAAGACCACGCGCTACGGCATCTTGCAGGAGGTCATGGGTATTGCCAAGACCGCGGGCATGAAGAAAATCGGTTTTATTACAACGCCGGAACCCGGCGGCTAAGGGCTGAGGAGCGATCATGGCTTTTGCAAGCAACCAGGGCGGTCCAATGGCGGATATCAACGTCACGCCCCTCGTGGACGTGATGTTGGTGCTGTTGATCATTTTCATGATCACCATGCCACTGACCTCAG
>JANMSL010000388.1:0-12643 GCA_031389245.1 Lysobacterales bacterium
GCGCGCCTGGAGCGCGCTTCTTTGTTTTACCGGGGCCCCTGAGCGGCGGTGATCGGCGGGCGCGGAAAGCCCGCAGGGAGGCCGCATGGATGCGGCCTGTCTACGAACGCACAGGGATGTGCGTCCGTAGACCAGCGACCACCGAGCACGAACCTGGAGGGCAGGAAGCCAGGAAGGCGTCGCTCCGGGGTGGCGTTCTCTTTGGTTACTTTCTCTTGCGCCACATCAAGAGAAAGTGACCCGCGCGAAAGCGCGGAACTCTTTTGTCGGCGCGCAGCGATGACGCACCTGCAGGGTGCTGGCTGGTGCTGTTCGTGACGAAAGCCGAAAATCAAAAGCACCGGAGCAAGCCCGGTCTACAAAAGCGAAGAGCAACAGCGTACGCGGGCAGATGCCGAGAAACTCACCCGAGATCGCGGCGTCAGCTTACGCCAATCGATACAGCGAGATGTGACGCAGCTCGCCGGCATGCGGGCGCTGCTGCCAGTCCGACCAGCGTGCAGCGCAGAACAAACCGGCTGACTGCGCCATCGCGTCAAGAGTGTCGCAGGTAGAGTGAAACGCTACGACGGGATAGTCGCGCTCACCCGTTACCGTCAGGATGCGATGTGTCGCCGATTGCAGCCGCGAGCGCTGCGTTGCCTCGATCGCATCGAAGCATTCCAGCAACAACACACCTTCAGGCTGTAGATGAGCCGCCAGATGCGTGAACGCCACCGCCTGCAGCCTTGCACTGGGCAGCAATTGGAACGTGCTGACCAACGCAAAAATCAGATCGAAGCGACCTGGGAGAGCGCATCCGGAGAAATCGCCATGCACGATGGTCATCGCCGGGCATGCGGGTTTCGCGCGCATCGCCGCAATCATTGCTGGCGATGCTTCGACACCCACGTAGTCGCGTAGCCCGGCGGCATGCAAAGCCATTGCCATCCGTCCGGTGGCGCTGCCCAGTTCGAGCACCTGCCCCGAACCTGCCAGCGCGATCAGCGTCTGCACGACAGCTGGCGCTACCGGGCCGTAGATCTGATCGTAGAAGTCAGCACTGGCTTCGCCATAGGCGGCAGGATCATAGCCGCTGTCCGGCACGCCGAACTGAACTACCAACGAATCGAGTTCACCGCCACGGGCAAATGACACCGCGCACCCCGTGACTCAATACGTCCCCATGTAATCGCGCTTGCCGATCTCGATGCCGTTATGGCGCAACAAGGCATACACCATGCTGGCGTGAAAAAAGAATTGCGGCAGACCATAACTCAACAGGTACGCTTGGCCGGCAAAACGCCGCTCCTTGGGCGTGCCTGGGCGAACCACGATCTCGCGCGCTTCACTAGCGTCGAAAGCCTGAGCCGGAAGGCTACTGATGAAGGCTAGCGTCTTGTCGAGCAGTGCCTGGAGATCGGCAAAGGTCTGTTCTTTGTCGTCGTAGACCGGTACTTCGGCAGCGGCCAGGCGTGCGCATACGCCCCTGGCAAAATCGCAGGCGATCTGCACCTGACGGATCAGCGGGAACATGTCTGGAAACAGGCGAGCGCGCAGCAATGCGTCGGGCTCGATCTTTTTTTCAGCAGCGTGGGTTTCTGCCTTCGCCAGCAGGTCTTTTGTGCTGCGAAGCAGTTGCTGGAACACCGGAACAGTTGCGGCATACATGGAAAGCGTCATGACTTGGTGATTCCCTTTGAGGATCCGGAAGGTGGCTAACCCGTCGATGGTAAGCGACTGCCCGGCGCGTGCCTATCAGCCTCACTCACATGACTGCGTAGAAGCCACGTCGATCTCGTTCATTTCGCCCGACTCGATTCTTTCCACGCCGTGCACATCGCACTGGCAGCTCCCCGGATCGTGCGCTTTGCGGTTGTCAAAATCATACATACCGTTGAATTATATGGATTTTATCCATTTATTTTATTGGCACGCACCTTGCCATTGGAGAGTTACGCCAACACCGCCTATCGCGCTGGCGCTTCACTTCCAAATGGAGACTGTAATGATCATCGACAAATCGCAAAGTACCGCTCGGACACTCGCTCAACGTGCGCAACACGGGGCACGTCAGGATTTCGATACGCCCACTTGGCCATTGCGCTCACGAGACCAAGGCGATGTCGCGCGTTACGATTTGGGATTGGATGGCGCAGCGGAAGAAACCACTCCTCACGAGGTCGATGCGCACGCGGAAGACGCTTACTGGGCCGAGCATTATCGGGATAGCCCGTATGTGCCGGCGGGCACTCCTTACGACCATGTGCGTGCTGCCTATCGCTTTGGCTGGGAATCTTGCCGGCGCCTTCCCGATGTGAGCTGGAACATCGCCCTGCCTCGCCTGCGCAGCGAATGGAACGCCGACCCGGCCAACTTCATGATGACCTGGGCCGAGGCTGAGCGCGCGGTGCAGGACGCGTGGAATCACGCTGGCGCGCCCAGGAGCCACTGACCACGTCGGCAATGCGCAGCACTCTTGTGTGGGCCTCAAGCGCTCGGTGCAAGCGGAAGCAATGTGGGGACCCGGAGACGTCGATTGCCGGTCCCCACTTGCACCAGGCCGGCGTTATGCTGGGCAATGAATCAGATTACTCCTGCAGGACTGCTGCTCGGCAGCGACCACAAACTGCGGTGTTGGTGGCAGGGCGGAGCAGCTGACTACCAGCACTACCACGACCACGAATGGGGCCGGCCGGTAGTCGATGACCGCCGCCTGTTCGAGAAGATTTGCCTGGAAGGATTTCAGTCTGGACTGTCCTGGCTGACCATCTTGCGCAAGCGCGAAAACTTCCGCGCAGCGTTTGCCCAGTTTGACATTGAACGGTTACAACACTTTACCGACGCCGATGTCGAACGCTTGCTGCACGACGCCGGCATCGTTCGCCATCGCGGCAAGATCGCGTCGACGCTCAACAACGCAAGACAGGCATTGCGTCTGCGCGACGAATTCGGCTCACTGGCGCGCTACTTCTGGCAGCACGAACCCGGGGCGGAGGAACGTCCGCTGCAACTGGATCACGCCAGTTTGCGCGCAATTGCCAAAACCCCGACATCTACTGCGCTGTCCAAAGATCTGAAACGCCGCGGCTGGAGCTTCGTCGGTCCGACCACGATGTATGCGTTCATGCAGGCGATGGGTATGGTCAACGACCATGTCGAAGGGTGCTGGGTGCGCGAGCCGGCAATCGCAGAACGCAAGGCGATGTAGTAGCTCAGGGGCAGCGGCGCTGAGCGGGAAGCTCACGGCAAAGCGGCGACTAAAATCTCGCGCACACCGCAGCACGCTCCTGCAGCACGGACTCTTGCGCGAACGCTCGCTGGTAACTTTCGGCGATCGAATCTACCCGATCTTGCGTAGCCGCATCACTTGCGTGCAGCAGCACGATGAGGCGCGCGTGCTCCTGCTCGACGCGGTTGCTGCTACCGCGCCATTGACCCTGAGCATCGAACCAGGTCATCCCATCCGGGAATGCGGGCGTCACCACATCGGTGAGGAATTGCCCCCACTGCACCGCATCAACCACGCCGCCGTCCGGACGTGCGGCGCCGAAATACAGCGTCGAGCGCTGCAGCAATATTTCGCCCTTGTGGCACAGGGTCAGCGCTACTGGATGGCCGCCGCGCGCGTCGTGTACTTTGAGACTCGCGCACCCAGGCAACCATATGCCCAGGCACAGCAGCAGAATGATTCTCATGTGCTGCCTGACGCTGGAGCGCGGTCCGATCATGGGCAGTATTTACCACACACCGAGGTCGGTGGCCAAAAAAAGCCCGGCCGCTTTCGCGCCGGGCCATGATCAACGTCCGGCGGACCGGTCAGAACGTCTGCGTATAGCGAATGTAGGGAACGCGGCCGTATCCGTCGTATAGGCCGAAGTCGAATCCGCGCCCGGTTGGATCCAGGCTATCGACGACCGGACCCTTGTTCGCAAGATTCTGTACGCCGAGTGCGATCTTGCCGTTCCAGGGCGAATTCCACGACAGCTGTAGATCATGCGTAGTCCACGACGGCAACGTCAGCTCCACGCCCGCGAGCGGGTCAGGGCGAAGCGCGTTGGCTGAGTCGGTACCGTGGATGTAGCTCACGTTCCAGCTGAAGTCGAAGTCGCCAAAAGTGTAGACGCTTTGCAGATTGGCGCGGAATTCGGGCGTGCGCTCATCACCGACGAAATTGCGACTATTGTCCTGGGTCACGCTACGAACTTGACCGACCTGCAACTGATTGCGCAAAGAGCCCCAATCATCGAAATCAAAATTGGTGCGCACATTCAGGTCTATGCCGTCAGTTTGCAGCACGCCTTGATTGGCCGAACCATTCTGCACGTAGAGAATCAAGCCAGTGACCGGATCGCGCGCCAGACCCAGCCCCAACTGCGGATTGGGTACCACCTCTTCAACCGGTCGACCGGTGGTACCGGTTTGCGGCAGGTTGCTCAGTCCCGGCGGGCAGGCGACCTGCTGGCCGTCCAGGCAGGCGATGATCTGGTTGGTGGTGATGCCGGCGATCAGGTCTTGAATCTCGATGTTCCAGTAGTCCACGGTGAGATTCAACCAATCGGTCGCGTCCCAGGCTAGGCCGAAGCTGAATTGCTTTGAGGTTTCCGATTTCAGGTTCGGATTGGCAATGGTCCATGCGGTGACTTGTGGAATGCTGACGTTGCCCGACACCGGATCGCGGCAGTCCGGAGTCAAGCCAAATGCCACGCAGGTACGCGTATCGGTGACAAAGTCCGCGCCCGACGCGGGCGCCGCGACCAGCAGCGGAATGGCCGGCGCGGCAAACCCGTTGCCATAGGAGGCACGCAGCGTCAACGCTTCCGTGGGCTGATAGCGCAGACCAATCTTTGGCGAGAAATCCGAACCGTAGTCGCTGTAACGGTCGTAACGGCCTGCCAGACTGACTTCAAAGTTGCTCCACACTGGCAACAGCACTTCGGCGAATGCTGCCTTCACGCTGCGTCCGCCGCCGGCGGATGCACCCGCAGAACCACCGACTACGCCCGCCGCCGACAACGAATCGTACAGGTCCGCGTAGTCTTCTTGGCGGTATTCCGCGCCGACTGAAATGGCCGCACTGCCGCCCGACATCTCGAACAGATCCATGCTGGCCAGTCCGAACACTTCTTCGTTCAGCGTGAACGAGTCGCGGGTAATCGTCGCCTTGATCGAATCGAGTACGCTTTGATCGTTGATCGCGTTATGCAGAATGCTGTAGGTGCCGCTGGCGATCGCCGCATTCGCCAGCGGAATCACCGGATAGTTGTTGCCGATGGTGTAGGTCTGGAATTCATTGCGGCGCGCACCGAACTCGATCTCGACTTCACCGACCCGGCCATTGAAACCGAGATTCAAATCGTAGGCATTGGAATCGGTCGTGTCGTCGCGCGTACCGAGCGCCGCGAACCGATGGCGCACGCGCAAATCCACCGCGAACGGGTTGTTGGGTGTATTCGCCGCCACCGCGACCGTGGCCAGACCCGGCGCGTAGCGACCGAACGACTTGACGCGACTGACCGACGCGTTCATGTAGGTCGACCAGTCGTCGTTGATCTCGTAGCGCGCGCGCGTGAACAAGGCACTCTGCCCCAGCTCGGCCTCATCGGCCGCGAGTGCGGTGAAATCATAGAGACAGCGATTCGCAACGACCGTGAATCCTTGCAGCGAACAACCATCGGGGACCACGGAAGTGCCAGCGGTCGGGCCGCTGGGCGCCGAGAAGAACGATCCATTGGGATTTAGATAATTGTTGGAGAAGGTCGATGCACCCCCGCGCGAATACGGGCGGTCGCGCTGAAAGACGATGCCGCGATTGTTGTACGAAGCACCCGCCAGCAATGAACCGCGGTCGCTTGAAGCGCCAAACAGGAATTGACCTTCGTCAGTGTCGCCACCCTCCAGCGATGGCCGCGACAGGCCGCCGCTGATCTCCACGCCGGTGAAATCCTTGCGGGTGATGATGTTGACCACGCCACCGATCGCATCCGAACCATAGATCGCGGACGCGCCATCGGACAGAATCTCAAAGCGTTCGACCGCGGCCAGTGGAATCGCGTTGAGATCCTGACCGGTACCGGTCGACGGGCTGACTGGCGCGCGCCTGCCATCGATCAGCACCAAGGTGCGATTGCTGCCCAATCCGCGCAGACTCAGGTCAGCGAACGCCTGCGCTGCAGAACCCGAGCGCGGGCGAAACGAGCCAAAACTGTTGAATGTCGTGTTGCGCAGAAAGTCGGCGACGGATATGTCGCCGCTGGATTCGATCTGGTCACGATCAATCACCGTGACCGGAAGTGCGCCTTCGACATCGGCACGCCTGATGCGCGAGCCGGTGACAACCATGACCTCCATCTCGGTTGTTTCTTCAGCGGATTGGTCTTCTTCCTGGGTTTGCGCATACGCCGGCAAGGCGCCCAGCGCGGCAATAATGGATGCGGGTAGGAGCGCCAGTCGAACTGCGCGGCGGAGCGGATATGTGTTCATGGAATTCCTCTGGTCATTGAACTGAAAGACACAAGCATTGCCGTGAAGCCTTTGCCTCCCCCGACGCTCTGGGACGTGCGGGAAGAGTTGGCGTGAAAGACAAAACCGAGCTGAAAACCTTTACTCCCTCCCCGAAGTTCGCGGAGGGCCGGGGAGTGGTCAGAGAACACGCGGTCTTGCTGACTTTCATGCGGCAAAGGCGCGCGCTCCCTGTGGCGGAAAAGTTAACTGTGCGTTATCGGCACCTCGCAACTTTAGGCACTGATTTGTTCGATCGCTTTGCTGTTCTTGGCACGAGCTTGTGCCGAAGTTGGTGTGATCGCAGCGCAGCGACTGCTCATCGCCGACACCCCAAAGCGCTGCCTGTAAGCGCGCGAAAATGCGCTGTGACTCTCGAACCCGCAGGCAGCAGCGACTTCCCCGACCGCCGAATCAGTGCGCAGCAACAGTCGCCGTGCACGCTCCAAGCGCACACGCGTGGCGTAAGCCTTGGGGCTTTCGCCATAGACACGATGAAAGGTCTTGGTGAAGTACCAGTGCGAGAAATTGGTCATCGTGGCCAACTCGGCGATGCGCACGATGCGATCGCTGTTGGCTTCCAGAAAACGGCGTGCACGGTGCAGTCGTGCCATCACCTGGGTCTTGCGCCAGTGCGACTTGCCCGGGCAGGCAGCCAGGCGTTCGCGCAGCTCGACTTGAGTCAGTGCCAGATGCCGCAATAGGACGCGTATTGAAGGTTCACGTAGCCAGAACGATGCGCTGGGTGCCTGAGCGCCGCGCAATGCCGCGCACAGCAGACGAATAACTGCGCCGTCCATGCGCCCAACGCCGGGCAAGGGCCGGAACGCGGTCAATGCGTCCAGTCGGCGCAATGCGGCTGTGGAAAAGCTGAGCACCAATACCACTCCGCGCTGCACCAGCTGCAGGTGGGCCAACTCGCTCTGCTCGCACACCTGAAAGTGACGCGGCCGCAGAATCGTGGTTCCGTCGGCACCGTCCAGCTGGCAGCGGCCGGCCAGAACCAACACCATTGCCAGTGCGTTGGGTTCGATTTTTACGCTGGCGTCTTGAGTCAGCAGCGCGATCTGCGTCTGCGGCAGCCGTGGTGAAGGTGAGGTGCCAATTACCAGCGCCTGACCTGCGCTGAGTCGAGTTTCGTGCAGCCACATGTGCGTTCTCCGGTAGTGGAGAACGAGTGAATCGCGACGGCGCAAGCCGGTCAGGAAAGATGGCGGAGACTTTGGCGAAACTTGTCCGAAGCCCGCACGAAAGCGCGACGAAAGATCGAAATGTTTTTAGCGATCAACGGTGTGTGGCGGATAGCGGAGCAAACCAACGTCGCGTCCATTGCCGTGTGCTTCGGACAAAACTAACTGGCCTGGCAAGAACGAGCCTATCGACACCGCTTCAAACTCGGTCAGTTCTCGCCAGTGTTCCGGATCACCCACAATGTGCTCCACCGGCCAGCCCATCAACCCGTATTGTTTGAGACGGGAATTGAAGCCCGCAATCACCAGGCGTTGATCGGAAAACGTCCACATCTTGTATTCATTGATGTTCGGCGTCGATGCGAATACGGATCTTGGCTCCTTCAGGTTGCGATCGGTGACCCACAGACCGGCCTGCCCGATGCGAACGAAGAAGATGCGGTCACTGCTCTGTTCGACACGGGCAAAGGTGACGTCTTCCATTTGTCGCAACGGCTTCAGATTATTGCCATTGCGCTCCACTACCCACATCGATTGCTGCTCATTGACGATGCTGCCCACCAACAACTCGCCATCGTCCAGATAATCGGCGAACCTGGGCGCTCCAAAAGATGCTTTGAGGTGCGTGACCCGAAGACTGTCACGATCCACTTCATACAGCCCCGCCCCGGTAGCGCCAAAACCGATCACCAGAAATTGCTGGCTATCGGGCGACCATACCGGGTTGAATCGCGTCACCGGCATGAACCCTTCCACTTGCTGGGCTGCGCCGATTTCGTTGCCGACCGGCGCCAGCCAGACACGGGTCGTGCCGGATCGGTCCGAGGTGAAAGCCACGGAATTTTTGTCTGGGGAAATTTCGGCGTTCAGCTCGTTTCCAGAGGAGCCCAGGATGCGTTCCGGGGTTACTGGAGTGCCAGCAAGATTCAGTTTGGTCAGACTGAGTTGAGAATGCTGGATCTCAAACACCAATCCTTCTCCGCGCAGCGGGAAATCTGGAAACGTCGCCTCGATCCCGAGCGGGGTGATGCTTCCGGTATGCGTGTCCATCGAGAACAGCGAGAGACCACGCTCATCATGACTGCTGTAGACAATGTGACGACTGTCCGGCGCCCAATCGTATCCGCGGATATCTGACGCGGTGTGGGTAAGTCGTTCAGGCTCCCCGCCCCCGCTGGGCATCCGCCACAGGTCGGCAGCGCTGAGGTTGCGGCGAAACGCCAGCCAGCGGCCATCCGGAGAATAGCGCGGTTCCAGATCCAGATATCCGACCCGTGTGCTGTAGTCCAGTGGCGACCACAGCCCGCTGGCAAGATCAAACTTGTGGATCGGAAAAGCGTCGGTGTTCGGATCGTGCGTGCCACCCATGACCAGATGCTTGCCGTCCGGCGACCAGTCGTAGAGCAACACAATGTTGGCTGGGCACAAGCCCAGTTGTTTCGGCGCGCCGCCACTGGCAGGAACCAACATCATCTTGCACGCCGCCTGATCGCTATGTCGTTGAAACGCGATATGGCGACCATCTGGCGACCAGGTCGGCAGCAGATCGCGTTCGCCGATGCCAGGGTGCGTCAGCGGCGTCGGTGTCGCCACCATGGCTGACTGTAAAAACAATCGCGCGTCGGCCTGGCGCACCTGGGAAGAGACAAAGACGATCATGGCGCCATCTGGCGACAATCTTGCGCCCCAATCGTCACCGAGGCTGGCCACGATCACGGTCGGCGTATCGGCGCTGCCTGCGCTAGCCACGGACACAGTTGCCGATGGCGCTTGGGAACGCCACTGAAAGCCAAGTGCCAGCAACGCAACCGTCAGTGCAAGGCCGACCAACCAGAACTTTCCGGTCGCAGGTCGTGAATGCATTTGCCCAGCGCCCACAGCTGCATCGAGTGCAACACTTGCTGCGCCGTCGAGTGCCGGGGCCAAACTCAAATTCGACCTTGTTTCATTGGGCAACCATTGCACTGGAGCGATCAGCCGATAGCCCGATTTGGAAATGGTTTCGATGTATCGCGGCGCTTCAGCATCATCGCCGAATGCCTTGCGTAACGCTGTAATCGCCTGGGTCAGTACATCGCCAGTCGGAAACGCCCCGGTCCATACGCGATCCATCAGGTCATCCCGGCTCAATACTTGGCCAGGATTTACCGCCAGTTCGGTGATGACCGCCTGCGCTTTGCTGGTAATGCGCGTGCGTTGACCCGTTGCCGCTTCGGTGACCTCGCGCGCACTGAGATCCACGACATGCTCGCCAATGCGAACGCGCGACTGCGGTGGCGAAGGTGATTGTGGAAAACGCGGCTTGAGCATGCGGACTCTGTGCGGACGCGAGACTGCATCATCAATGATGCTCTTGGACTCGGCAAGATGGCATGCGGTTGAGCATTACGCCAAGTTCGGCATAGCAGACTGCAGGGGCGTGCGTCGGCTCCAAGGGTCCAGCAGGCAGGGCGGTGCCGAAGCCGTTGGCGTGGTCACAACTGGGCACCGAAGCATCCGCTGATTCGCACCCTGGTGCGCTGCTACGTCCTCGTGGCGAGCCGATCGAGTACAAAGATTTCGGCAAAGCTTTCCAACGACGCATCGCTGACGAAGCCACAGTGCCCGCCATGTTCGGTGATCTGCAATTCGATGTGCTCGGGTAATTGCAAGGCACGAAAATCAGCAATCGGGCAAACTGGGTCGTCGGCGGCGGCCAGGATCACGCCGGGCACAGTCAGTGCGGCCAGTGTGTCACCGGCGATCGAATACCCATTGAGATAGTTTTCGACGGTGCCAAAATCCGTGTGCCTCTCGACCAACCCGCGCGTGACATCGCGCATCCGTCCGCGGCGCGCCCAATCAAAATTGTAGCGTTCTGGAAATGCCTGCTGCTTGAGCTGCAGCGAACGACGCCACTTGAGCATGAAATAGGCGTGATAAAACGCCGGTGCTGTCTCGATCGAGTTGAGCACGTGCGGCGGATGAATCGCCGGGCAGACGGCGAATACATAGTCGAGCGGAATGGCGTATTCGACGCAGCGCAGCGCAACCCGCAGCGCGAAGTTGCCGCCGAGCGAGTAACCGCCGATATATAGCGGTCGGTGTTCAAAGCGCTGTGCGGCCATGGCGACCGCGGCGACAACTTCGTCTATGCGACAGGAATGGAAAATGCCCTCGTTCAGATCGTGGGTATCGCCGTGATCGCGGAAGTTCAGCCGGAACACCGCGTAACCAGCTTGTAATAGACGTGCACCCAGGCTTTGCAAATAGGTGCTCTGTACGCTGCCTTCCCAGCCATGCAGTAACACCACCAGCCCGCGCGGCTCGCCATCGGGCAACGCATGAAACCCCTGCAGCCGCGTGTCCGGCCCGACATCAAACACGTGCGCGCGCGAGCGCTCGGTGATCAGTTGCACGCGTTGCTTCATCGCGATGCGGCGCAATCCGCTGGACGCCAGCACCGACTGCACATGCGGGTTTTTCAGTAAGCCGCGTGGGCGGAAGTCAGCGGCCTGCATCGGCTTCGGCGACAGGATCGAGGTCATCGCTGCTCAGGCCATCACTATCGAGGTCGCCGTTACCGAGCGCGACGTTGCTGATGTCGGCGCTGCTCAGTTCGGCGACCATGCCCGCGCCGGGCGCCAAACTCTGGCCGAAGTCGAGCGCAGCAATGATGCTGCGACGTGTCGCATCGGCCATGCGCCGGCGACCCTGTGGGTTGACCGCAATCGGCTCAAGAAAATGTACTTCGGCAGTCGCCCCAGGGTCTCCGAGCAGACGCAGAAAGTTGTGGAAGAATTTTTCATCGCCACGGAACGCAACCGACAACGCCGGCTCGCTTCCGCGAACATAGCGCAGCGCTACCGGCTGCGCTGGCACCCCGGCGTCATAGCAAGCCTGGAAGATGCGCGCATGGAACGTGCGCACATGATCGACCGTACCGGCCGCACCGCCCTCCGGGAAAACACCGACGGCATCACCCTTGTGCAGGTGCGCCACCATGGTTTGCGCCACTGCACTGAGCGACTCATTGTTGCCGCGGCGGTGGTAAATCGTGCCGGCGCGACTGGCAAGCCAGCCCACCAATGGCCAGCGCGCAATCTCCGATTTGGCTACGAAACACAGCGCGCGTTGACTATGCATCAGCGTGATGTCGAGCCAGGAACAATGGTTGGCGACAAACAACGTCGCCTGCGTCCTTGGGGTACCGAAGCAACGCAATTGGAAACCGAAGACGCGCATCAGACCGCCCTGCCACCAACGTATGGCGCGATGGTCCAGGCGTTCGCCGGACGGCAGCCGGATCGCAGCACCCAGTGGTGTGATCAAAATCATGGTCAACGGCAAGTGGATGCCAATGTGCCAGAGCAGCAAGGGCACACGCAGCGCATAGCGCAGCGGCCGCAGCGCATCGCGCGCAGGCAGCGCCTTGGCTTTGATGACAGAGGCATCGGCATTCATTGCAGTGGCTATTGTGCAGGCTGGCGCAAGGAAGCGCGAGCGTGGCGCATCACGCTAGGGTTTTTGCTCGGTGTCCGGGCGGCACGTCGTTTGGCGAGGCGGATGTCCGCGGCAATGACCGCCGCGTCCACGTCCGGCCTACAAATCTTCCAGCGCCTCGGCGATATCCCGGCAATGCTGCTCCCACCACGGGGCCAGCGCGACGTATGGGAAGGCTGCCGGAAACGCTGGATCGGCGAAACGTTCTGCGATCCAGCCGGCGTAGTGGATCTGGCGCATCAGTCGCAGCGGTTCGATCAGGGCCAGCTCTTTGGCGAAGCCTTCGGTCATCGACACGATGCCGGCCTTGGTCATCGAATACACGCCCTGCCCCGGCGCCGCACGCCGCGCGTTGACCGAGGCGATGTTGACGATGGCGCCGCCACTCCCGGTGCGCATGCGCCGGGCGGCCTGCACGCTGCACCAGAAATATCCGCGGAGGTTGACGTCGACGGTCTTGGCGTAGGCGTCGAGATCCATGTCGAGCATGG
>JANMSL010000399.1:0-13016 GCA_031389245.1 Lysobacterales bacterium
CTCTGGGCCAGCGCCACTCCCGAAACCAGAGCCAGACTCAGTGCTGCAGCAAGGGCGGATCGTCGAAGACTTCCTATAGATGCCTGAGATGTCATGAAATTCCCCATAGTGAGAAAAAATACAATCATCAAAAGTGATTGCTTCGTATTGTGTTGGAACCCAAAGTCAGGCGTTCCGAGCCTTGACTTGCCGACATTAGCATAAATTTAACAATTATCCGTCGACGAAAAAACGTACGTAAAACTTTGTTTTAAAACATTTTATCTAGATTCTCTTGCTTCGTTGAGACAGCCTCCATGGCTAATGGCACTTGCCTGCAAGCTTTCTATCGAGCGTTTTTGCCGCCAGTGCGCTCAAGAACTTCCACTCAAAGCGTCGCCAATCGTGAGCGTGAACTCGCGGTCGTGGAGCGGTGCCGATGAGGCGTATAACCAGGAGACGTGGGAATGGTCGGCGGCGTCGCAACCGTCGATGCCTGTGTGGTCAGTCGGACTTGTCACGACCACCGAGTGGGGCAGCAATTCAGACAACAGATCCTTTTGCGGCAGTCCAAATACAGACCCGAACGACGTCGTGGTTGCCGATTACGGCACCTTGGCAAACAGCATCGCTTCGAATTCGATCGGGGGCTCGCCAATCAGGGCGAGCAGGGTGGTGGCCTCGATGCGTGGAGCATCTTCGCGCGCACGCTGCAGGGTTTCGTGAGCAAGTGCACGCAGCTGGCGCGTGGACTTTTTGATGCGCGCCTGAAAACCGGCGTCGTCGAGTTCGATCGACAATGCGCGATTGAGGTCGGCAAACCAGGGCAGGGCGGCATGGTCATGCATCACGCAGGCATTGCGCCCGCGGCTGTGTGGCGCCCAGGCGCGCAGCAATTCCTGCACTGCCTTGTTGAGTTTCTGGCACAGCGCCAGCTCATCGCGCAGGCGCGAGAGGGCTGCCAGGTCAGCGAGCCGGTTCTGGAAATACAGCTGCGCAAGTACGCCCCAGTAATAGGCGTAATCCCAAATCACTTTGACCGGCATGACTTCGGGGTCACCGAACAGCGGGTATTGGTCTACGTACAGCGACAAAGTATTTTCGTAGAAAGATTGATAGAGCTGTTCGAACAGATGCGTATGCGCCTGCAGTGGTTGGCCGGCCCGGTCGCGCGCGATCAGCTCACAGATATAGGTGTTGCTGATTGCGATGAAGTCGCTGCCCGGTGAATAGAACGGATCGAGAAACAAACCGGCTTCGCCAGTCAACGCCCAGCGCTCGGCAGAAAAATTCTGCTTGCAACCATAGGAAAAATGCCGGAAGAAGGCGAAATCCTGCAACAGGTGCCGCTTGCCATCGAGGGCATCGAACAGGCGCGGCTGGAACTTCTCGAACCACTGCATTGCCTTGTCAAAGGTGTTGATCGTGTCCAGTGGATGCAGTTTCTCGTCGGCAACGATGCCGACCGAATGCGACCCCGATGCGAGCGGGATCAGCCATGCCCAATAGCCCGCGCCGCAGAGATGGTTGGTCGACAGCCAACGCGCCTGCGGATCGCAGCGCCGTTGCCAGTCAGGACGGACAGACCAGTCGTCAAGCTTGATGCGATCCTGGATGCGGAACCAGATCGCATTGACGTCATGGTTGTTGGCAACGGCGAGGTCGAGCTTTCGCTTCAGCAGGCCGGCGCGCCCGCTGGCATCGACGACCCAGCGTGCCTGGGCGGTGTGCGTTGTACCTGCTTGCTGCCACGAGACTAGGTGCAGAGCTTCAGATGAGGGAGTAACCGTCGTTGTCGAAGTGGCCACCGGCCGCGAACGATTGGACATCACTGTGCTGTTGAGCTGCACGTCACGCACCACTGACTGATCGACAAATCGAATGCCGCGCCGCGTTGCCTCTTCACCGAGAAAATTCTCGAAGATGCCGCGGTCGAGCTGATAAGCCGGCGTCGACAGAAAACGGCTGGCGCCCACTTCGGTTACCTGATCGATATCATGCCGCCCTTCCGAGAAAAAGAAGCGAAAGCCGAACTTCTTCAATTGTTTATCTCGAAGATGCGCGCCCAGCCCGAGCACAGTGTCGAAGTAGTGCGCGCCAATCTCGACTGTGGACTCGCCCACTTTGTGTGCGGCCTCGGGCACCGGGTGTGCGCGCCGCTCCAGCACCAGCACGTCGATGTCGGCAAAGCGCTGCCGCAGTTGCAACGCCAGCGACAGGCCGGCGAGGCCGCCGCCCAGGATGATCACATCGTGCTTTGTTTGAGCCATTACGTTTGAGACATTCTTTTAAGGCATTCGTTAGCGTGAAAGAAAACGCTGAGCTGAAAGCTTTACTCCCTCCCCGATGTTCGGGGAGGGCCGGGGAGGGGTCAGGGAGCACGCGCTCCTCCTGACTTTCATGCTGCGGGGTGGTGTACCCCGCCGCCGCCCAGGATGATCACATCGTGCTTGGGTTGAGACATTCTTTTAAGGCATTCGTTCTTTTAGGGCATTCGTTAGCGTGAAAGAAAACGCTGAGCTGAAAGC
This sequence comes from Lysobacterales bacterium, assembly GCA_031389245.1. Taxonomy (GTDB): domain Bacteria; phylum Pseudomonadota; class Gammaproteobacteria; order Xanthomonadales; family Ahniellaceae; genus 0-14-3-00-62-12. Next base: position 2,508 of record JANMSL010000399.1, read on the forward strand.
TTTACTCCCTCCCCGATGTTCGGGGAGGGCTGGGGAGGGGTCAGGGAGCACGCGCTCCTCCTGACTTTCATGCTGCGGGGTGGTGTACCCCGCAGCATGAAAGTCAGGGTTCCAATTGCACAGCCGGTCGCGACAGCGATCGAAACAATGAAGGCAGCGCCAGCCCGCGGAATACGATCTTCCAGAAAATCATGCGGGTGATTTTGATCACGTCGCGCAACGGCTCGAAGTGGCTTGCGCGACGGCCCGCGTGGTAGCGCGCACGAATCGGCACCGCAGCGATCGCAAATCCTGCTTGCGAGGAGTTGATCAACACCTCGCTCTCAAAGGCAAACCCATCGGTTACAGGTGTCTGAATCGTCTCCATGATCAGGCGCGGATAGAGGCGTTGCCCGCACTGAGAATCCAGCACGCGTTGGCCGCAGGCCCAAGACACCCAGAAATCAGCGAAGTGATTCGCGAATCGTCGAAGCGCTGGCTGTGACTCGCGACCAATCAGCCGCGCACAGACCAACAACGCGCCAGGCTGCAACGCATGTGCCCGCAGCAGGCGCGGTACGTCTTCACTGCTGTGCTGGCCATCGCCATCGATGCTGATGACGGCATCGAAGCCGGCAGAAAATGCGGCCTGCATGCCATCTTTCAGACTGCGGCCCTTGCCCATACGAGCGGGGTGACGGATCAGCCGCACCGGCATATCGGCGATGCATGCGGCACTGTCGTCGCTGCTGCCATCGTCGATGACGAACACATCGGGGCAATGCGCGAGCGCCGATTCGACCACGCCACGAATGGCCAGGGCTTCGTTCAAGGCGGGAATGACGATGGCAACACGGGTACTGGGTTGAACACTAGGCATGCTGCGCTTTCCAGTGGATGTGCAGGGCGAGCGCGTCGCCGAGCGGCAGCAGTACATCACCTTCAGGGGTGGCGATGCACTCTAGAACCGGCAGGCAGTCAGCGATTGCGTTCTCCTGTAACGAGCGCGCCGCAGCCGATAGCGGTTGCAACGGCACGGCGGGGCCCGCTTGCAGCGTCCAGGTGAGGGTGCCCAGGCTGTGTGCCCCCGGCGCGGGATTCAACACCAATGCCGTGGCCAGCATGCCGCGACTGGCGGTCACGCAGGCGAGCGCGCCGCAGGCCGCGATGTCATAGGCCACCAACAGGATCGGCTGCTGCTCGACACTGGCCTGGCTGATGGCTTCGAGCAGGCCATGCGCGAAGCTGTGCAAGAACGCAGTGAGCGCAGTGCTGGCCTGCATGCATCCGGTGCCGATGGTCCAATAACCGGCCGCGGCATTGTGCACCGAGTTGTGGAACCGGGTCGGCGAAATTGCCATAGGTTCGTTGACCAAGGTCGCGCACATGTAATCGTTGATGGCCAGATCGCCATGTGCCGAGGTGAATACGCTGGGCAATTCGCCAGGCGTACGGCCAGCCTGCGCGACCGCGCGTGCAGCGACCTCGAGTGCGATCGCAACCGTATCCGGCGCGCGTCGACGTTCGGTCGGTGCCAGCAATTCCGGTGAGGGGCGCCGTGCCGGTGGATCCAGCAGCCCCGCTTCACCACGAAAAGCAGCCTGCGCTGAAGCCCAGTCCACCAGAGTCGGCGACCAGCACGCAATGCCATCGAGATACAGCGTGCCCGAGCTCACGACTCAGCTCCACGACCAAATACCAGTACGCAGTTGTTGCCGCCAAAACCAAATGAGTTACTCAGTGCATGGCGCACTGTTCCGTGCGCGCTGCGTATGCGGATCTGAGGTCCGCAAAGGGCATCCAACGTCTGTGTATTCACCGTGCCCGGCATGACGCCGGTCTCCAGCGCCAGCAGGCTGATCGCGGCCTCGACGATTCCGGCGGCGCCCAGGGTGTGCCCGGTATAGCCCTTGGTCGAGCTGGCATGCACCGCCCCACCAAAGCGGCGTGCGATCAGTGCCGCCTCGACCTCATCGTTCTTTTCGCTGGCCGTGCCGTGCAGATTGACGTAGTCGATGACTTCAGTGCCAAGGCCTGCACGCGCCAGCGCATCGTCAAGCGCGCGCTCGGCACCGAGTCCCTGTGGATGCGGGGTGGACATATGGTGCGCATCACTGGATTCGCCATAGCCGAGCAAATTGAGCGGGCCGCTGCCGCGTTCCACAAGCGCAAACCCCGCCGCCTCGCCGATGCTGATGCCGTTGCGCGCAATGTCGAACGGACGGCACGGTTGCGGCGACACCAAGGCCAACGAGTTGAAACCAAACAACACACTACCGCAAAGCGTATCGACGCCACCGACCACGGCGGCATCGGCGATTCCCAGTCGCAGCAGCCGTTCGGCCTGGGCAAATACTTTGGCGCTCGACGAGCACGCAGTTGCGACGGTGACAGCAGGCCCTTCGATTTCGAGCACGCGTTGCACAAAGTCACCCAGCGAGTGCGGCGTGTGCATGATCGAGCTGCGCAAATACTCAGGAAAGCGTCCGTCATTGTCGAGCTCGCGATAGGCCTGCTCGCTGGCACCGATACTTGAAGTGGAAGTGCCGAGCACCAGCGCAATGCGGGCCGCGCCATAGCGAGCGCGGGCGGAGTGGACGGCGTCAATGAAGCCATCGCCGTGCAGCCCCAGCCAGGCCAGCCGATTATTGCGGCAGTCCCAGCGCGCCAACGGCTCAGGCACTGGCGCTGACTCCAGGCCATCGACACGGCCGATCCATGTTTCCAGTGGATGCACGCTAAAATCATTGGCGCGCAGGCCGCTACGCTCGTGCTCAAGAGCATCCAGAAGGGCCGCTTTGCCCGGACCGCAGGCAGTAGTTGCGGTGTAGGCGCTGATTTGCAGAGGGGAGATAGGCAGGGGCACGAACGGGTTGCCAGATTGTGGCCTGAGAGTATAGAAAGCCGTGCGCGGATCGGATAGCGCTGTGTCATCAGGATAAGAAGCCGTGCCTGCAGGATGTGAAAATGTGCACCTCAATGCCGCGCAGGGGCTGCCCGCGTGGAAACGACACGTGCGTGATCCAGATCTGTGGCACACCGCGGCCGTCGCCGGCCTGTTGCTTGTCGCCAGCCTGGGCTCGCTCTGGTTCATTTATCTTTGGCGGGCGTGGCGAACTGCGCGAACGGTTTCGGCAGTGCATGAGGGCCGCCATTGCCTGCTGGTTTTCGGCAAGCGGCTGGTCGTTGGCGCCGCCGACGCTGACTTGCTGGCGCGCATCACGCGTGCGCACGCGCTGGTGGAAAGTGGCGCGGTGCATACCTTGGTGTTGCTGGGCGGGCGAGTCGGCAACGAACGCAGTGAAGCTGAGGTCACCGGCGATCTGCTGCGCAATTTAGGTCTACCGCTGAACCTGCCCATTTTCCTCGAAGAACTTTCCGGCGATACGCTGGAGAATCTACGCCATGCGCGCGGACTGCTCGCTGCCCAATGCGGCGAACTCGGCGCGGGCGGCGTAGTGCTGCTCAGCAATCGCTACCATTTGGCGAGATGCTCGTTGCTGGCGGCAAATGTCGGGCTTGAGCACGCGTTGTGTGCCGCCGAGGACAGCTGGCGACCGGGCATGCGACACTGGGTGTTACTTGCCAAGGAAGCCAGTCTCAGCCTTTGGCTGGATTCGGGCATCCGTTGGGCTCGCCTGATCAGGCATCGTCGCATGCTGTCCAAACTGGGCTGGACACCGACCATCCCTGAATGATGCAGTCAACAATGACAATCGTGGAGCGCATAGTGGTGTCCAGCAATGCCAGCGGCGACCAGAAACAGCGCCCCTTGATCTGGGTGCATAGCCGTTGTCTGGGCCGGTTCAATTGCCAGATCGACGCCATCGCCCGCAAACTGCAGCCGATGAGTCTGAATTGAAACCGGCTAGGTCAGTCGCCCGTTCGGCGATGGAGAGCAGCGCATGTACCTTGCGTTCTATGGCTTGAAGGAATCGCCGTTTTCGATCACGCCAGATCCACGATTTGTGTTTCTGTCCGAGCGGCATCGCGATGCCCTGGCGCACCTGCTTTACGGCGTTGGCCAAGGCGGCAGCGGAGGATTTGTGCAGTTGACGGGTGAGGTCGGCACCGGAAAGACCACGATTAGCCGTTTGTTGCTGGAACAGGTGCCGGAAAACACGCGCATCGCAGTGCTGTTGCACCCGCGGCAGTCGCCAATGCAACTGCTCGAAACCATCACCGAAGAATTGCACATCACGCTCAAAAGCCGGCGTCTGTCCAACAAACTTCTGATCGACGCCATCCACCAGTACTTGCTCAAGGCTTACGCCGAGGGACTGCGCGTGGTGCTGATCATCGACGAAGCACAGAATCTCTCGGTCGAGGCGCTGGAGCAGATCCGGCTGCTGACCAATCTGGAGTCGGCGACGCAGAAGCTGCTGCAGATACTCCTGCTCGGACAGCCAGAATTGCGCGAGCAACTGGCGCGTCCACAGTTGCGCCAGCTTGCGCAGCGGGTGACTGCGCGTTATCACCTGACACCGCTGTCTGCCGTCGAGACCGACGCTTATGTACGGCATCGGCTCGCTGTCGCCGGTGCTCTGGCGCCGTTGTTCACGCGACTTGCATTGCGTTATCTGCACTGGCGTTCCGGTGGTGTGCCCCGTCTGATCAATGTCATCGCCGATCGTGCGCTGGTTGCCGGTTACGTTGCCGAGCAACGGCTGATTGGCTGGCGCTTGTTGCGGCAAGCGGCGAATGAGGTGCTGGGGGAAACCGCGAGTCACTATTCCGCAGGTCGCATCCTGCGCATCGCGCTAGGGGTCGGTGCCGCGGCGCTGACGATGGGTCTCTGGGTTTGGTGGCGGTGAACAATTCCGCACATTGGTGGTCGCAATCACGATACGGATCTATCGCCGTGCCCGGCGAACACGGACAATGCCCCCATGTCACTCATTCTTGAAGCGCTGAAAAAATCCGAAGCCGAGCGCCGTCTGGGCGAAGCGCCCAGCTTGAGCACGGTGCCGAACTGGAAACCCCAGTCGCGCGCATCGGGTGCGTGGTGGCTGTTGCTGCCGGCACTGGCAATCGCAGTGGCGGCTGCGTGGAGCAACCGCGAACTGTTCGGTAACGTGCAGACTACTGAAGCCGACGGCGAGCGACCGAACCGGTCGCAACCCGGTGGAACAGCGCCCGTGCCGAAGACGGCAGGGGGCGCAGATTGGACGGCGCTGGATACGCGATCTACCGCGGAGCGCGTTCCGGCACCGCCAGCCCCGGTGGTGCGTGCGTCCCCAACCATGCCTCAGCCAATGCCCGCGCCGATGCCGTCACCAACCGAGTTTGCCCAGAGCCCGCCGCCGCAATCCTTGGACGACCTTGATGCAATGAAGGGTATTTCGCCGGAGAACCAGCGTCGAATTCGCAGTGGCGAGTTGTTCGTGCCCAGTCCGTCGCTGCTCGCCGAGCGCGGGCCGACCACCGAAGTTCCGATCATCACGGCAGAGTCTGCGCTGCCGCAACCGTTGCCAGATCCGGTCATGGAGTCCGAGTCGGCAATCACCTCCGACGCGGCCATCGCAAGTGCGCAGCCCGTGCCGATGAAGTCGCCGCAAGCCGTCGTGTCGCCTGCTTCGCCAGGCGCGCCGGGCACTGCTGCTGCGAACGCCGTCGATCCTGCGAGCGCGTTGATCACTGCGCCGCCGTTGCCGGCAGTGAATTCGGCAGCGGGCAGCACGATCAGCATTCATGATCTGACCCTGGCCCAGCGCCAGGGCCTGCCACCCCTGAAGATGAGCATGCACGTCTACCATCGCGACGTGGCGCGTCGTTTCGTCATCATCGATGGTCAGCGCCTCAACGAAGGCGGCGTGATGGGCAATGAAACCTGGACCCGCGAGATCGTGCCCGACGGCGCCATCATCGAGTACAAGAGCATCCGCTTTCTGTTGCCCCGGCTAGGCGGCTGACATGTTCGTGCGCGTCGAAACCCGGCGCCGCGCGCACGCTCCCTGGGCCACGCTGAGTATCGTCAGCGCCTGCGTTCTGTTGTCCTGGACCGAGGTCAGTGGCGGCGATCCAACGCATGCGCTGGCAGCGGATCTGGGCACCGTGCCCGTGCGTCTGATGAGCGCGATCCAGGCTGATAGCAGCGTTTGGCTGGTCGAGTTGCGCCGACTGTTCACCGGGCTCTTTCTGCACGGCGACTGGCCGCATCTGCTCGGCAACATGATCTTTGTACTGATCTTTGGCTTTGCCTCTGAGCGTCTGCTCGGTTCGCTGCGCTTTCTGGCACTGTTTCTGATCTGTGGCGCGCTGGCCAACCTGGTCGGCGCCGGAATCTATCCTACGCTGAGCGCGCCGATCATTGGTTCCAGCGGCGCGGTCTCGGCCATTGTCGGCGCTTACATCACGCTGTTTCCCCGTGCGCGGCTGGGCCTGGTGATTCCACTGGGGTTCTACCTCGAATTCGTGCGTATGCCAGCCGGTGCCTTGATCGGCCTGTGGATTCTGATCCAGTTGCTGTTCGTCATTGTCAGTCCTGGATCGGGCGTGCTGGCCTGGCCAGTACATGTCGCCGGGTTTGTTTTCGGCATGGGATTCGCCTTTCTGTCGCGCCCCGCCATCGCCCGCCGGCTAAGGAGTGGGTAAGGCGAGGCGCGTGACGATGCCCTCTGGCATCGTCAGCCGAGCCGAACGCCCGACAGGGATGTCGGGCCGGGCGTACCGCACCAGGGATGGTTCGAATGAAGCGTGCCGCTCATAGAAGCGACGCATCCGCCCGAGTGTGATCAATGGAGGCGAGGCGTCCTGACGATGCCCCCAGGCATCGTCAGACGAGCCGAACGCCCGACATGGATGTCGGGCCGGGTGTACGAAGAGCGTCCGCGCACAGCGCGGACCCACCGAGCGTGAGCCTACAGCGCAGAGCGTCCGCGCACAGCGCGGACCCACACAACACAGCGCGGACCCACAACAGCGCTACTGGGCCTTCGCGATCAGTCACCCAGCGTCAACAGGCTCGCGTTGCCGCCAGCAGCAGTGGTGTTGATGGTCAGCGTGCGTTCGGTGACAAAGCGCAACAGATAGTGCGGCCCGCCCGCTTTCGGGCCGGTGCCGCTGAGTCCTTCGCCGCCAAACGGCTGCACGCCGACGACGGCACCGATCATGTTGCGATTGACGTAGCAATTTCCGGCTTTCACCGTGCGGCTGATCCTTTCCACGGTCGAGTCAATGCGGCTGTGCACGCCAAGCGTCAGCCCATAACCGGTGGCATTGATCTGCGCAATCACTTTGTCCAGATCCTTGCCGGCAAAACGCAACACGTGCAGCACCGGTCCAAATACTTCGCTGGTGAGCACATCCAGCCTCGGGATTTCGTACACGCGCGGCGCAAAGAAGGTGCCGTGTGCGGTTTTTTCGGGATCGAGCACGAGTTGTTTGATCAACTTTGCCGCGTTGGTCATGCGTTCGGCGTGCTGGTCCAGCATGCCCCTGGCACGTTCATCGATCACCGGTCCGATATCGGTGGACAATAGACCAGGATCGCCCACGACGATCTCGTCGAGCGCGCCGGCCAGCATGGCGATTACTTTATCGGCGATATCTTCCTGCACGAACAGTACGCGTGCCGCCGAGCAGCGTTGGCCAGCCGAACCAAATGCAGAATTGATTGCGTCCTTGACCAGTTGCTCGGGCAGGGCTGAGGAGTCAGCGATCAATGCATTCTGACCGCCGGTCTCGGCAATCAGTACAGGCAATGCCGCATCGCGTTCGGCCAAGGCGCGATTGATGCGGCGCGCGGTCGCGGTCGAACCGGTGAACACCACACCGTCAATGCGCGGGTCCCGCGTCAGCAATGCACCTACTTCGGCTCCGGTGCCCGGCACCAGCTGCAATACTGCCTCGGGTACGCCGGCCTCGTGCAGCAACTTGACGGCCGCGTAGGCGATCAAGTTGGTCTGCTCCGCAGGCTTGGCAATCACACTGTTGCCAGTGGCCAGCGCGGCCACGATCTGGCCCATGAAAATCGCCAACGGAAAATTCCACGGGCTGATGCAGGCAAACACGCCGCGGCCGTGCAGTGAGAGTTGATTGGACTCGCCAGTCGGTCCGCGCAGAATCTCCGCAGTGGTCATCAGTTGGCGCGCCTGCGCTGCGTAGTAACGGCAGAAGTCCACTGCTTCTCGGACCTCGGCAATGCCGTCGCCGATGGTCTTTCCGGCCTCGCGCGTACACATGGCGATGTACTCGGGCATGCGTGCTTCCAGCAAGTCGCCGGCATGCTCGATGATGCTGGCACGCGCGGCGGCAGGAATCGCATCCCATGCCGGTTGCGCGGCCACCGCGTTGTCGAGCGCGAGCGCCACGCCGCCGGCATCGGTGGCAATCCACTCGCCCACGTGGCGGCGCCGGTCGGCGGGATCGCTGACCGCGATGGCGACTTTGCCCGGGGTGTAGCCTGGTATCAGCGGCATCGCTTTCCAGGGCTGGATTGCGTTGTTCACGCGCTCGGCGAGCTGGCGCAATTCGTTTTCGTCGGCGAGATTGATGCCCATGGAGTTTTTCCGGTGGTCGCCATAGAGCGCGACGGGTTGCGGGATATTGGGATGCGGTCGACATTGATTGCCACGCACCGTGGCGATCGGATCAGCAACCAGATCGCGCGGCGGCAGGCTGGCGTCGACGATGCGATTGACGAAGCTGGAATTGGCGCCGTTTTCCAGCAGGCGCCGAACCAGGTACGGCAGCAAATCCTCATGCGTTCCCACTGGCGCATAGACGCGGCACGGAACATTGAGATTTTGCGTGCCCACCACCTCGGCATAAAGATCGGTGCCCATGCCATGCAGGCGCTGGAATTCAAACGCGCGGCCGGCGGCGAAGTGGTGGATGGCGGCAATGGTCTGCGCGTTATGCGTGGCGAATTGCGGATAAAAGGCATCGCCATGCCCGAACAGGCGTCGCGCGCAGGCCAGGTACGAGACGTCGGTGTTGGGCTTGCGGGTGAACACCGGATAGTCGGCGTGGCCGTCCATTTGGGCGCGCTTGATCTCCGAGTCCCAATACGCGCCCTTGACCAGACGCACACACCAGCGACGATGGGACTTCTTCGCCTCGGCGGCAAGCCAGTCGATCACCGCTGTCGCGCGCCGCTGGTAAGCCTGCACGGCCAATCCAAAACCATTCCAGCCGTCCAGGGAAGGATGGTGAAAGACGCGCCGCAACAGCTCAAGCGACAGCTCCAGTCGATCCGACTCTTCTGCGTCGACAGTCAACGCGATGCCTTGCTGCTTGGCCAGTTGCGCCAGCTTGAGCAGCTTGGGGGTGAGTTCGTCCAGCACCCGGGCGCGCTTGCCAACCTCGTAGCGTGGATGCAGCGCCGACAGCTTCACCGATATCGACGGAGCGTCGATCACGTTGGCATGCGGGCCGCGCGCGCCGATGCGGCGGATGGCATCCTCGTAGGCGCACAGGTAGCGCTCGGCATCGGGCATGGTCAGCGCGCCTTCACCGAGCATGTCGAACGAATGCCGGTAGGCGCGGCTGTCTTTCGACTGCGAAGCATCCAGTGCCTCATCGATGCTGCGCCCCATGACAAATTGATGTCCCATGATGCGCATCGCCTGCCTCACCGCGAGCCGCACCACCGGCTCGCCACTGCGCGCCACCAGGCGTTTGAGCGCGCCGACAAAATTGGCCCGGGTTTCTCCGGCCATTTCGATGATCTTGCCGGTCAGCATCAATCCCCAGGTCGAGGCGTTGACGAACAGTGAATCACTCTTGCCGACGTGCGCCTCCCAGTTCGCCTCACCCAGCTTGTCGCGGATCAATTTGTCCGCGGTTTCGGCATCGGGAATGCGCAGCAATGCTTCTGCGACGCACATCAACAGTACGCCTTCCTCGCTGGAAAGGTCGTATTGACGCATGAAGCTCTCTACCGCCGTCTGTTGGCCGGTTTTGGCGCGAACACGCTCGACCAGCTCGACCGCCTTTTTCTGGATCGCTTCCTGCTCGCCCGCAGTGACAGTGGCAACCTCGACGAGTTCAGACAGCAGTTCGGTCTCGTCGCGGCGATAGAGCGCAGTGATCGCAGCGAAATCGGCGTCAGGCGACCCGCTGACTGGGTGCGGGTTAACAAGGTCAGAAAGAATGGCACTGGTCGCTGGATTCATGGTCGCATTGGGTCCGCCCGAACGCGGGTGGCAGAACCGACAGTGTAGAGCGTAGGTGGGGTCGCGCGAAGTGGAGCCGATCGCCGCCGACCGCCGCCGCATTTCCTTCACGGCCGTCCAGATACACCAAGCAATGTTGGATAGTGGCTGCGCATTCAGACGCGGACAGCGGTTGCCCCTGCACTGTCCAGATCGCTATCATGGGGCGCTTGATTGGCGACTGCGCCGAACTGCGACACCAGCTTGCCCCACTCGGCAGGCGCTTGAACAACTCCAAAGTTGGCGCCGGCTGGACCGGAATGGGATGAAGACGATGATGCAGACCAAGAACGAGTTGGCCCGGACTGGGTTCGCCAAGAAACAGTTCGGCTTGAGCTTGTCCGCCATGAAACCACTGGACAGCAGCCAGCCG
>JANMSL010000412.1:0-9509 GCA_031389245.1 Lysobacterales bacterium
CCCATCTCTTCCAGCACACTACGTCGCGTGGCCATGACGTGCTTTTCCAGCTTGAACGGCGGGATACCGAAGGTGAGCAGGCCGCCAATTTCCTCGTAACGATCGAATACATGTGCTTGGATGCCATAGCGTGCGAGGCGATCGGCGCAACTGAGTCCGGCCGGTCCCGCGCCGATCACCGCGACGCGCTTGCCGCTGGGTTTTACGTTGGACAAATCCGGTCGCCAACCCTGCTTGAAGGCTTCGTCGACAATGTATTTTTCGATCGAGCCGATGGTTACTGCTTCGAAGCCGACATTGATCGTACAGGCGCCTTCGCAGAGGCGATCCTGCGGACAGACGCGGCCGCATATTTCCGGCAACGGGTTGGTTTCGTGCGCGAGTTCGGCGGCCTCGAACAAACGTCCTTCCTGCACCAGCGACAGCCAGTTTGGAATGTCGTTGTGAACCGGGCACTTCCATTCGCAATAAGGATTGCCGCAGTCGAGACAACGCCCGGCCTGTTCGGCCGCGCCGGGCGCATCGAACTGGCCGTAGATTTCGTCCCAGCCGAGCACGCGAATACTGACCGGCACTTCACGCGGCAGGCGTCTGGGCACGTCCATGAACTGAAACGGCTTGGCGGCCATCACGCAGCCCGCCGCAAGGTCTCGATCAACGAATCAAGGCTTGCCGCCTTGGGCTTGACCAGCCAGAACTTGCCAAGAAAATCCCGATAGTCAGTGAGCAAGGTTCGACCCCAGGCGCTGTCGGTTTCGGACACATGCTGCACCACCAGCCGGCGCAGATGCTGCAGGTGATTTTCCATACCTTCGGGCGACAGACGCAGGATGTCGATCAGCTCATGGTTGTAGCGATCAACGAAATCGCGATCCATGTCCAGCACATAGGCAAAGCCGCCGGTGAAGCCGGCACCGAAGTTCATGCCAGTGCGGCCAAGCACGACCACCATGCCACCGGTCATGTACTCACAGCAATGATCGCCAACGCCTTCAATCACCGCGGTAGCGCCCGAGTTACGTACCGCAAAGCGTTCGCCAGCGCGCCCTGCTGCAAACAGTTCGCCACCGGTAGCGCCATACAGGCAGGTATTGCCCATGATCGGCGTCTCATGCGCGACATAGCGCGCGTCGCGCGGCGGCATGATCACAATCTTGCCATCGGTCATGCCCTTGCCGACATAGTCGTTGGCATCGCCTTCCAGATACAGATGCAGTCCGCCCGCGTTCCAGGCGCCGAAGCTCTGACCACAGGCGCCTTTGAAGCGCGCGATTACGGGCGTGTCGGCCATGCCGTGATTGCCATGCGTGCGTGCAATCAAACCGGACACCCGTGCACCCACAGCGCGGTCGGCATTGCGGATCTCGTAGCTGAATTCGCCGCCCTGCTTGTCGACGATCGCATTGCGCATGTCTGCTTCCATGCGCCGCGCCAGCGTGGCCGGATCGCGCGGCAGATTGCGCGTCCCCGCCATGCAGTGCTGCGCGTCGCTGATCAGGGCGGTATCCGACAGCAGAGGGGTAAGATCAAGCCGGTTCTGACGAGTGCTGATGCCCTCGATTTGCTCCAGCAGATCGGTGCGCCCGATCAGCTCTTCGAGCGAACGCATGCCGAGCAGCGCCAGCCATTCACGTGTTTCGGTTGCCACGAACCGGAAGTAATTCATCACCCGTTCGGGCAGGCCGGTGAAATAATGTTCGCGCAGACGTTCATCCTGCGTTGCGATACCGGTGGCGCAGTTGTTCAGATGGCAGATGCGCAAATACTTGCAGCCGAGTGCAATCATCGGGCCGGTGCCGAAACCGAAACTTTCGGCGCCCAGGATCGCCGCCTTGATCACGTCCAGGCCAGTCTTCAGTCCACCATCGACCTGCACCCGCACCTTGCCGCGCAACCCATTGCGGCGCAGGGTCTGCTGCGCTTCGGCCAGCCCCAACTCCCAGGGCGTGCCAGCGTACTTGATCGATGAGATCGGACTGGCGCCAGTGCCGCCGTCATAGCCCGAGATCGTGATCAGATCGGCATAGGCCTTGGCCACACCCGCAGCAATCGTGCCGATGCCCGCGTGCGACACCAGTTTTACCGAGACCAGTGCATCCGGGTTGATCTCCTTCAAATCAAAAATCAACTCGGCCAGGTCCTCGATCGAGTAAATGTCGTGATGCGGAGGCTGCGAGATCAGGCCGATGCCGGGCCGCGCGTAGCGCAGACGCGCGATCAATTCGTTGACTTTGTGACCGGGCAACTGGCCGCCTTCGCCGGGCTTGGCACCTTGCGAAATCTTGATTTGCAGCACCTCGGCATTGATCAGGTATTCCGGCGTTACGCCGAAGCGACCGGATGCAACCTGCTTGATCTTGGAGCTCTTCTCGGTTCCGTAACGCTCCGGGTCCTCACCGCCTTCACCGGAGTTGGAACGCCCTCCCAGTCGATTCATCGCGATCGCCAACGCCTCGTGCGCTTCGGGCGACAAGGCGCCCAGCGACATACCCGCGGAGTCGAAGCGTGGCAGCAATTTTTCGATTGACTCGACTTCGTCCAAAGGCACCGACTGGATGCCGGCGCGAAACCCAAGCAAGTCGCGCAACGTCGACGGCGGCCGCTGGTTCACGTGATTGGCAAATACTTGATAGTCGGCGTAATCACCGGTCATCACCGCGCGCTGCAGGTTCTGCACCACGTCCGGATTGAACATGTGGTACTCGCCGCCATGGCGGTACTTGAGCAGGCCGCCGGCTTCGATACTGGCGGTGTCATCAAAGGCGCGCGTGCTCAATGCGGCAGCGTCCTGCTCCAGTTCGGCAAATCCCGCTCCGCCGATGCGACTGGGTGTGTGCGCAAAACACAGGTCGACCACTTCACGCTGCAGCCCAATGATCTCGAACAGGCGCGCGCCGCGATAACTGCCAATGGTGCTGATGCCCATCTTCGAAATGATCTTGAGCAGGCCCTTCTTGATTCCGCGCCGATAACTGCGCCCGAGCTCGGCGCGCTCGCCACTGCGCTTGGCGGTCACTACTTTGGTGCGCCCAAGATCGAACAGCGTTTGGTAGGCCAGATACGGATAGACCGCGGTGGCACCATAGCCAATCAGGCAGGCGAAATGATGTGGATCGCGCGTGGTACCGGTTTCGACAATCAGATTGCATTCGCAGCGCAGCCCGGCCCGGATCAGGTGCTGATGCACCGCACCGGTGGCGAGCAGCGCATGGATCGGCGAAAACCCTTTTTGCGGATAGCGATCCGACAACAGGACGATCACCGTGCCGGCGCGCACCGCGGCTTCGACTGCAGCACACAGCGCCAGCAACGCATTCTGCAAGGCGCTGGGAGCGGCGCTGGCCAGCGTGGTCTGCGCAGTCGCGAAAAACAAATCAAACCGCGTATGTGCGTTGGCGAATTCCTCCAGCGCCAACAACTGCCGCAGCTTGCGTTGCGAGACGATGGGCGAATTGAGCATCACCTGACGCGCGTTCTCCGGTGCCAGTTCAAACACATTACCCTCGCGCCCGATCTGCGTGGCCAGGCTCATTACACACTGCTCGCGCAACGGGTCGATCGGTGGATTGGTTACCTGGGCGAAGGCCTGGCGAAAATAGTCGTAGAGCGAACGGGTCTGTGTCGACAGCACCGCCAGCGGTGTGTCATCGCCCATCGAGCCAATGGCTTCCTGTTCGGTTTCGGCGATGACGCGCAGCACGTCTTCACGTTCTTCGCGGGTGAGATGAAACAATTTCTGAAATCGCTGCAGTGTGGCCGAATCGAAGGGTTCGGCGGCCAGCGCCGGATCGATCAGATCCGAGATCAGGTATTTCAACCCCTGCTTGAGCCAGCGCTTGAACGGTGCGCGACCGCGATTGATGGTGTCGATCGCCGCGCTATCGAGCAACTCGCCGCTGTACAGGTCCACCGCAATCATTTCACCCGGACCGAGCTTGCCTTTGGCGGTGATTTCCGCAGGCGCTATGTCGTAGACGCCGGTCTCCGAGGCGATCACCAGATGACGGTCACGGGTCAACAACCAACGCGCCGGGCGCAGGCCGTTGCGATCTGCGGTGCAGGCGGCGTAGCGTCCATCGCAAAGCACAATGCCTGCCGGTCCATCCCACGGATCGACCGACAACGAGTGATAATCATAGAACGCAGCGAGATCGGGGTCGCGCGCTTCCAGCGCACCCGTTGCCGGCGGTATCAGGATGCGCATTGCATGCAGCAAGTCCAGCCCACCGGCGAGCAGCACTTCCAGCATGTTGTCCAGGCTCATCGAATCGGAGCCATCGAGCGAAACCAGCGGACTGAGCTCACGCAGGTCGATCGCCGGCGTGCGCCACTTGGCGCTGCGCGCCTCGGCCCAATGACGGTTGCCCTCGATGGTATTGATCTCGCCGTTATGCGCCAGCAAACGAAATGGCTGCGCCAGCCGCCACTGTGGCGCGGTGTTGGTCGAGAAGCGTTGGTGGAAAGTGGCGAAGCTGGCGGCGATCAGTGAGTGCGTCAGATCCGGATAGAACTGGCGCAATGCGGCCGGCAGCACCATCGCCTTGTAGCCGATCGAATGCGCCGACAGCGTGACCACGTAAAAATCGCGGTCACCAGCCAGACGTTGCTCGGCGCGCCGTCGCGCCAGGAACAGCGAGCGCTGGAAACTCGACTGATCCATGGCCGCTGCCGGCATCACGAATACCTGTTCCATCCGCGGCAACGACGCGGCCGCTTGTGCGCCGCAGGCATCGACATCCACCGGCAGCACGCGCCAACCCGCGACATGCACTTCGACGCGCGCCAGTTCTTCCTCCAGCACGATGCGCGCCTGCGCTGCCAGGTCCGGACTACACGAGAGAAAAACATTGCCAGCGGCGAACACCGGTCCCAGCCGAATTCCGGCCTGTGCGGCAACATGGCGCAGGAATTTCTCCGGTCGCTGCATCAGAATGCCGCAGCCATCGCCACTCTTGCCGTCGGCACCGACCGCACCCCGGTGTGACATCCGGTCCAGTGCTTTCAACGCGGATTCCACCAGCTGTCGCGAGGGAATGTTGTCCAGGCTCGCAATCAGCCCAAAGCCGCAGCTGTCGTGCTCGAAGCGCGGGTCGTATAAGCCTTGCTGATCGCAATCCGTCATTGTGAGTCACCGCGACGAGGGTCCGCACCGACGCGGAAAACGTCGATGTCGGAGAGAAGGGATGTACTTGGTATTAGCGGTGCCGGCTAGAGCGTTCGCTCTATCTGATGAAGTCGATCAAAGGTCTGCGCCCTTTGATCGACTTCATCAGATGACTTACGCCCCCTAAACCCCTCCCCAACCCTCCCCGAACATCGGGGAGGGGGCAAAGCCCGGGCAGCGGTCACTGGTTGAAGAGTGTGGGAGCGGCGTAAGCCGCGAAGCTCTGCACTTTCGCTGTTGTGGGAGCGGCGTGAGCCGCGAAGCTCTGCGCTTTCGCTGTCGAATGCAGGACCCAAGGCAAAGCGCTCAGTGGCTGCAACAGCTCTCTTAAGCTCGAGGAAACCTCTGAACACGTTCGGAGCCTAGATAGCCCCCTGAGTCAGGGGGCGAAAAACCGCAGGTTTTTCCGGGTGTGGCAAACGATAAGCTGTACAGCGAAGTCGAAGTGGTGACTTATTCAGACCTTCCCTAAGTCTCAATACCGTGCGCCGCAAGAATGGCCGCGTACTGCCGTGCCTCGGTGTCATCACCGGCTTTGACCAAACTGACGCTTCCCTGCTGCCAGCGATAGATGGCGCCAGTCGGTGTCGTCACCTGTTCGCTGCGATGCGGTGTCAGCAGCGCGCATTCAATCAGCGACCACAGCGCTGCCAGTCCGACATTTTCGTACTGCATGGCGGTAATGACGCAGAGGTCCAGGCGAGTCAGATAACGCGCGTGTTCGACGCTGATCGAGAATGCCTCGTTGAGCAGCAGCGAGGTGCGCGCCTCGGCCAGTCCTTTATCGGTAAATGACTCTTCCATTTCGGCGTTGATCCGCGCCGCATCCAGATCAGCTCCGATCAAGGCCCACGGAATCAACAGCAGCGGACTGCCGATCAGGCTGGCATCGGGCTGCAGTCCCGGGTCGGCCATGCGTCCTGCTGAAGCCCCGAAGCAACTGACCGCGGGGGTCCATCCGCCCTGCTGAGTACGCGCATACAGCCGCGCCAACTCAGCAAACAGCGGCCAGCCCGGACGCATGAGCTGAGCCGGATCGTAAAGCGCGGCGGCCACCGCCAAACCCATCCTGTCCACACCCGGCAGCAGGCGCATCAGATCGGCGGTGATGGCATCACCCAGCACATCGGCCGAGTCCACCGGCAGGGTTAAACCGGCTGGGCGACCTTGCGGCACCAGTTCTAGCGCAAGCACGCCGGCACAAAGCGAATGATTATGCATAACTTGGGACACCACCGGCGAGCTGACCGAAGCGGCCATGTTAACCCGCGCCCATGCCTTGAATGGTGGCTCCAGTCCAGCCCGTGTAGCATCGGAAAACCCATTACCGAGGTCGCCATGAGCCAGATCAAACGCGTCGCCATCCTGGGCGGATCCCGCATCCCGTTTTGCCGCAACAACACCGCGTATTTTGATGTCGGCAATAGCGGCATGTCGATCAAGGCAGTGGGCGGTCTGGTCGAACGCTTCGGGCTCAGCGGCAAAGTCGTCGGCGAAGTCGCGCTTGGCGCCGTGCTCAAACATTCTTCCGACTGGAATATCGGCCGCGAAGTCGCCCTGTCCAGCGGACTTTCTCCGCTCAGTCCCGGCATCACCGTACAACGCGCCTGCGGCACCAGTCTGGATACCTCGATCCTGATTGGCAACAAGATAGCCACCGGCCAGATTGAGGTCGGAATCGCCGGCGGCTCGGACACCACCAGTGACGTGCCAATCGTAATCGGTGAGCGATTGCGGCGACGCCTGCTCAATATCAATCGTGCAAAGACTTTCGGTCAGCGCATGTCGGCTGCGTTGAAGGGATTCTCGCCCGCCGAATTCAAACCCGGTTTTCCCGGTGTCGGCGAACCGCGCACTGGCAAGTCCATGGGTGAGCACTGCGAGGCAATGGCCAAGGAATGGGGTATCCCGCGCGCCGCACAGGATCAGCTCGCGTACGAGTCACATCGCAAGGCCGCTGCAGCATTTGAGCGCGGCTTTTTCAAGGATTTGATCACGCCCTTCCGCGGATTGGATCGTGACAACATTCTTCGCGCCGACACTACGGTGGAGAAACTGGCAACGCTCAAACCGGCCTTTGATCGCTCCTCCGGCCAGGGCACGCTGACCGCCGGCAACTCGACGCCGCTGACCGATGGCGCGTCCTCGGTGCTGCTGTCTTCGGAGCAATGGGCAAAGGATAATGGCCACTCGCCGCTCGCCTATCTCGGAGACTCTCGCGTCGCCGCGGTTGATTTCGTCGGCGGTGAGGGCCTGTTGATGGCGCCCACGGTCGCCGTTGCCGAGTTGCTCAAGGCCAATAACCTCACGCTGCAGGATTTCGATTTCTACGAGATCCACGAGGCTTTCGCCGCGCAAGTCCTGTGCACACTGCGTGCCTGGGAATCAGAAAAATACTGCAGCGAACGACTGGGCCTGAGCAAAGCGTTGGGCGCGATTGATCCAGCCAGGATGAATGTGGTCGGATCGAGCCTCGCCTTCGGTCATCCCTTCGCCGCCACCGGCGCGCGCATCGTCGCAACGCTCGCCAAGTTGCTGTCGGAAAAAGGCAGCGGTCGTGGCCTGATCTCGATCTGTACTGCGGGCGGCATGGGTGTCGCAGCAATCGTCGAGCGTTAGCGCTCGCGACCGGGTACGCTCCCACCAAAGCCGTGTCGCGTCGGGGCAATGCGGTTCACTTCGTTCTGCGTGAGGGCGCAGTGGAACGGCGGCTTGCGCGCGGCACGACGCTCACCGGCCAAGCGGTTTTGAGTCAAGCGGGCAACGCGAACACACGGGGACCGACTCACGCAGCTTCTGATCCTGCTTGCAAGCTGATCCTCCCCGCAAGCAAATGTGTCCGCTTTGGTGCTGGTTTTGCGAACTCAATTACAAACCCAGTCCAGCACGGAGATCACAGGGATGTACACATTTCGTTCTGCGCTTGCGGCAATCGCGGTCTGCGCTGCAATCGCCAGCTCCAGCGTGGGCGCGGTCACGCGGTCGTGGCCTGGTGCGACGCCTTGCAATGGCACGTTGCAGGCCTGCATCGACGCATCGGCGGCCACGGATACGGTACAGGTCGTAACCAACACACCGATTACGCAAAATCTGTTCTTGCCGCGCAGCATCACGCTTGAGGGTGCCACTGGATTCTCGCCACAGATGGCAAGTGGCATGAATATCGAAGGGAATTCCACCGACGACAACCCGTACATCGTCGCGGTGCGCCGAATAGCACTGACCAATGGCCGCGTCATGCTGAGTCACAATCGGGCGGGCACCGCCAACATCGAGATTCGCCGCGTCAGCATCGTGTCGACCGGGTCCGCCAATGCGGCCGGCATACGCGTGCAGGCCGGCAGCGGCGGTGCAGCGACTGTGCGTGTTGCCGACAATCGCCTGCGCGTCGCAGCGCCGGGCCTGTTCGACGCCGCACTGGAAGTCTCATTCGCCGGTAACAACGGTACCGCCCTGATCGATTTCAATCATCTTGAGGGCGTAGGCGATGGCGGTGGTTGGGGCATCCTGGCGCAAGTGAACGGTGCGGGCGCACCCTCAATGACGGTCATCAACAACGAAGTGCGCGGTCGCTTCGGCCGCGCGGCGATCGGTATTTCCGAGGGGCTGTTGTCTTCAATCGCAAGCACACTGACCGCGCGGGTGATGGGCAACGCAGCGATCGGCCGTGCCCGACAAGGCATGGGCATCGTGCACATGATCAACAACGGCAGCATCAATACCCGGACCATCAACAACACTGCGGTTGGACTGAATTACGGCCTGCGCTTTTTGCGCGGGAGCAGCAGCGCGGGTAGCGGAAGTGTCAGCGGCCCGGTGGAGAACAATCTTCTCGCCTACAACAGCCAGGGCCTGTCGATCAGCCCGGAGTTCCAGACGCCAATTGTCGAAAACTTCAACTTGTTGTTTGCCAACGACTCCAATGCGTACACGCCGGGAGCGCTCGATGTCACTCTCGACCCTAAGCTGCGATCAATGACCGACGTGCGTCTTCGCGACACCTCGTGGGCCATCAATACCGGGGCCGCAACGGCCCGCACTACATTTGCTGCAGCCGGAGTGGGCTTGGTCGATACCGATGGTCTGCGTCGAGTGAAATTGAACCGGATTGACATCGGCGCCTATGAATACGGTGATTTCACTGCGCTCGCGCGCGCCGATGCGCCGAGCGGAAACTCCTTCGTCATCAACGATTCGCAGATCAACATGCGCCCGCGACTGTTCGTGTTCGCCACGGCCAGAGCTGCCGGCGCGAGCAACGCGTGGCCCATCGGCGTTTACTACTCGAGTCCTTACTGGCGCATCTTCAATCAGAATATTTTTGTGCCGATGCCGGTGGGTATGG
>JANMSL010000465.1:0-2813 GCA_031389245.1 Lysobacterales bacterium
CCAATGGAACTGCGTTCACCAATCGCGCTGTTCAGCGCGCCGCCTCCGACCGTGCTGTAGATCTCGTACGCAGTATTGTTGAAGCCTCCTGCAACAGTAGCGAAGGGTTGGTCGGCAATGAAAAACCCGACTCCGGAGCCAGCCTCGTTGCCATAGCCTCCACCAACCGTGCCGTAGTGGTCGTACACGAGGTTGGGTCCCTCGGTGTCGAAATCCGGATCGCTGTCGCCCGTGGGTACACCGCCGCCAGCTATCGTGGCACCACGCACGCCGACAGTGAGTCGGTTCGCACTCGATCCGGCAAGCGTGTTGGATGTGATTGGGGAACCGCCGAACAACGCCGTGCTGGGCTCGATGCGCAAGCTCCGCACGTTCTGCGTGCGCACCACAAAGGCTTGGGCGTCGGTCGTACCGATGAAGTTGATCGCTGGATTGCTTGCAGTGTCGCCGAGCGTGCTCCAACACTGGCCGATCAGCGGCGCGGCGATGGCTTTGCTGCGTCCGTTGATTGCGCTGAATGCACCAACGCCTTCCGGCCGCACCGCAACTCCCAGCCACACCACATCCGAGGATACCGGCAAGTCCACGTCCACCCGAAAGCGGCCGTCCCGCACATCAACCGCGTAGAACGAGATCGGTGCGGCGAGCGTAGTGCCTAGCTGTGGATGGCCGTAAGCCGTCAAGCGTAAGTCGTAGCGACCCGTGGCGGGCCGGCCCAGATCGGTGAGGCTACCTTCGTAAGTGAATGGCGCGGCTCGCAGCGCAGGCGTGGACAGCGCTAGCAGCAGGGCAATGGCCAATAGGTTGGTTGGTGAGCTCGGTCTCATGAGTAGGGTTCTCGCCATGTGTGAGTGGGTGTGCGTGCGCGGTGAAAGCTTCGAAACGTTCAGGTCTCGAAACCATCGCGGAACATCTCGTCGATCACCGGGCCACAGTCGCCTTCGGGTGCGTTGACCACTTTCAGCGTGAATCGCCCATCGCTGGACTTGGCTTCTGGCGCATAGCTTGCACTCGCTTCGAGCGTGTAGCGCCCGCTAGCGCTGATCTGAACAGGACGAAGTTCGGCTTGGATGGCAAAGCGCGAAGCCGCGGGGTCTTGATCCGTGGTCGGCTGCGCCCAGACCGCGGCTGAAAAGGCGTAGAGACCCACAGCCAGCGCTGCAGCCCAGGCTGAGATTTGCCTGGGCCAGACGCGCTCTTGCGCTGCGTTGCAAGCAAGAGTTGAGGAAGTCATGCTACTGCGCTCCATGAGTGTCGGGATTCAAGTGTTTTTCAAGTCGCTCCAGGCGGGCGCGAAGTTCGGCATTTTCTGCCTCCAACTTCTGGTTCAAGCCTTGAATCGCCGCAAGCGCCACGCCGCTGGCATCCACAGTGCTGATCGAGCTGCCATCGCTGCCGAGGCCGAACAAGCGGTGAAACTCCTCTGCCACCGGACCCAAATGCCGCCCTTCGCTGGATGTGCGATACACCCAGGTGCTGATGCCAAGCTGAGTAACGCGATCGAGCACATCCGCTGGATCGATCGCGACGAAGTCGGTTTTCAGCGCGCGGCTTGAAGCGTTGGTCCAGCTGCCACCCGACGACAGGAACGCGCCAGTCGAGGTATTGATGAAGCGCGTGCTCGGCAGGCTGACGGTGCTGGTCGTGCCGAGATAGATGCCGCCGTCCGCGCGGACCAGGAATTGGTTGTCGCCGGTCGAAATAAAGTCGGGGTCTTGCGAGTCGGCCCAGACGAAAGTGCCCTGATCGCCGGTGGCGCCGCTCTCGATTATGCCGCTGCAGCCGATTCCAGTCGCACCCGAGCCGCTACCCGGACGAACCTTGGCGTGGGATCCGCCGGCCCAGGAGTAGGAACCGCCAGCGCAGTTTTCGTAGCCGCCGCCGACGGTGCTGAAACTTTGGCTTGCGGTGTTCCTCGCCCCCCCGCCGACCGTACTGTAGGCGCCGCTCGCGCTGCCACTTCCGCCCCCGCTGACGGTACTGCTCAGTCCAATGGCACTATTGGACTTGCCCCCGCCGACCGAGCTATTCGCGCCGCCAGCGGTGTTAGCAATGCCGCCGCCCACCGTGGCAAAGCTGCGATCAGCTGACGTTCCCAAAAAGTCGCCCGCGCTATTCGCATAACCCCCGCTCACCGTTCCGTAGTGATCGGTCACGCGATTGGGCCCTTCATCGTCGTAGAGCGGATCGGTATCGCCATTGGGTACCCCGCCGCCAGCAATGGTCGCGCCACGCGCGCCGGTAGTGACGTCGTTGGAACGCGATCCCGCAATGGTATTCGAGGTGATCGGGAGCCCGCTGAAGAGGGTCGGACTCGGCTCGATGCGCAGGCTTTGCACGTTCTGCGTGCGCACCACGAAAGGCTGCGCGTCTATCGTGCCGATGAAGTTCGCGGAGCTGCTGCCGCTATCGCCGGTCGTACTCCAACACTGACCGACCAGCGGCGCGGCGATGGCTTTGCTGCGCCCGCCAATCGCACTGAACACGCCGTCACCTGCCGGCCGCACTTCAACGCCCAGCCACACCGCGTCCGAAGCTGCCGGCAGATCCAGGTCGACGCGAAAACGGCCGTCCTTGACCGCCACCGCGTTGAAGGTAATCGGCGACGCGAGTGTTGTACCGAGCTGCTGCTGAGCGTAAGCAGTCAGGCGCAAATCGAATCGGCCATTGGCCGGTTCGCCCAGATCGAAGAGGCTGCCTTGGTAAGTGAATTGCGCATCTTGCAGCGCCGGCAGCGAACCCGTGAGCCCGCCGCAGGCGAAGCCCGCACCGCAGCCGACCTCTGCGTGCGCGGCGTTTGCCACGAGGCTCAG
>JANMSL010000629.1:0-17052 GCA_031389245.1 Lysobacterales bacterium
CCTGCAGCCCGAAGCTGCGATCGGCTGGGCCTTCCTTCACTGCATGCAGAAATACCAGATCCTCGCCATGTTCGACTGCATCCAGATGCACATTGTGGAAGCCTTCGATCGAACCAGCCAGTGCGGTCAGCTCGAAGTAATGGGTGGCAAACAAGGTGTACGCGCGATTGGCCCGCGCCAGCTGTATCGCGGTTGCCTGCGCCAGTGCGAGGCCATCATAGGTTGAAGTGCCGCGTCCGATTTCGTCCATCAAAAC
This sequence comes from Lysobacterales bacterium, assembly GCA_031389245.1. Lineage (GTDB taxonomy): Bacteria > Pseudomonadota > Gammaproteobacteria > Xanthomonadales > Ahniellaceae > 0-14-3-00-62-12. The sequence continues at coordinate 257 of JANMSL010000629.1, forward strand.
CAGGCTTTGCGATGTCGCGTTGTGCAGGATATTGGCCGTCTCGCTCATCTCGACCATGAAAGTCGATTGGCCAGCAGCGAGATCGTCGCCGGAACCGATGCGGGTGAAGATGCGATCAATCGGGCCGATGCGCGCTGCATCGGCAGGGACGAAGCTGCCGATATGCGCGAGCAAAACGATCAGCGCGGTCTGTCGCATATAGGTCGATTTGCCGCCCATATTGGGCCCGGTGATGATCAGCATGCGCCGCTCCGGGTCGAGTTGCGTATCGTTGGGTTCGAAAGGATCCTTGCGCACTGCTTCAACCACAGGATGGCGACCGCGGTGGATTTCGATGCCGGGTTGCTGGTCAAGTACCGGTTGCGCCCAGTTCAATGATTGCGCGCGATCTGCCAGCGCCGCCAGCACATCGAGTTCGGCCAGTGCTGATGCCACTGATTTGAGCGCATCGAGTTCGATCAGCAGCGCGTCGAGCAGAGATTCGTAAAGTGCCTTCTCGCGCATCAGCGAACGCTCGCGCGCCGACAGCACCTTGTCCTCGAAGTGCTTCAGCTCTTCGGTGATGTAGCGCTCGGCACCTTTGATGGTCTGTCGCCGCGTGTAATGTGTCGGCGCTTTGGACGATTGCGCGTGGCTGATTTCAATGTAATAGCCGTGCACACGGTTGTAACCGACTTTGAGCGTGGCGATGCCGCTGCTTTCGCGTTCGCGTATCTCCAGATCGACCAGATACTGATCGGCGTTGGTCGACAGCAGTCGCAGCTCGTCGAGCTCGGCGTCGAAGCCCGCGCGGATGCAGCCGCCATCGCGAGCCAATGCAGGCGGCGCGTCGACCAGACTGCGTGCCAGCAGAGCGGTCAGTGCAGCGTGCTCCCCGAGTTCGCTCAGCAGTGCGCCGATGCGCGGGCTGTCCACTGTAGTCAACGCTGCACGCAATTGCGGCAGCAAATGCAAGGCATCGCGGATCGTCGACAGATCGCGGGGCCGGGCCGAGCGCAGCGCGATGCGTGCATTGATTCGCTCGCAGTCACCGACACCGCGCAACAGATCACGCAGCGGCAGATGCGCGGTCAAGTCAATCAGGCTGGCGATCGCATGGTGACGCAGCCGCAACTGCGTCTGATCGCGCAATGGTCGATGCAGCCAGCGTCGCAGCTGCCGCGAGCCCATCGGACTGACGCAGGCATCGACCACCCCGAACAAGGTGTGTTCGATACGGCCGCTGGCGTGCGTGTCCAATTCCAGGTTGCGTCGTGTCGCCGCGTCCATCGCCACCGTTTCGTCGGCTTCCTCCACGCTCAATCGATTCAGATGGGGCAGTGCACTTTTCTGCGTGTCTTTCAGGTAGGCGAGCAGTGCGCCGGCAGCGCCAAGTGCCAGCGGCTTGTCATCACAACCGAATCCCTTGAGATCGCGCGTGCCGAAAAACGCAGCCAGCTCGCGGCGCGCGGTATCGGCGTCGAAATGCCACGGTGGCCTGCGTCGCTGGCCATTCAACAAGAGTGCGCAACGCGGCAGCGCCTGCGATTCGTCAATCAGGGTTTCCGCCGGTGCCAGGCGTGCAAGCTCCGCTGCCAGTGCGTTCTGACTGTGACACTCCAGCAACACGAAGCGTCCGGCGGCAACATCGGCATAGGCAATGCCGTAGCGATCGACACCTACCGACAGGGCCAGCAGCAGATTGTCGCGTCGATCCTCGAGCAGGGCCTCGTCGGTCAAGGTGCCGGGGGTGATCACGCGTACCACTTTGCGTTCGACCAGACCCTTGGCCAATGCCGGGTCGCCGATCTGTTCGCAAATCGCCGCGGATTCGCCGAGCCGCAGCAGCTTTGCCAGATATCCTTCCACTGCATGGTAGGGCACACCCGCCATCGGAATCGGCTGGCCTGCCGACTGCCCGCGCTGTGTCAGTGTTACATCCAGCAGTCGCGCCGCTTTACGCGCATCGTCATAAAACAGTTCATAAAAATCTCCCATCCGGAAAAACACCAGCGTGTCCGGATAGTCCGCCTTGGCGCGGAAGTATTGCTTCATCAGCGGGGTATGTTCGGGTGCGGAGGTCTGGCTCATCGGGGCATTGTCGCAGAGCCGGGGCAGGGGCTGGTATGCGCAGCCAGGACACGGCCACTGGGACTTGTTCGCACAACGAACTTTTACCCGACCGCCGGGCCGTGAGACGGCAGGAACCAATGCCCTCGCTAACTTCGCGTAGGTGTTTGCCCGATCACAGGTACTGACCGAAGCGCAATCGATAGCCGTTGAGGTCCAGAATTTCGAACTCGCGCATGCCGTGCTCGTGGCTCTGCAATGCGCGCGAAACGACCACACCATGACGCGCATACTGTGCGGCAAGTGCGTCGATGTTCTCGACGAACACGTAAAACCAACCCGGGTAGTCGGATGCGACAAACGGCACGTCCGCCAGCGTGAACTGGATACCGACTTTGCCGCAGGTTACCGAACCGTGATCGGGAGGATCGCCCATCACGAAGTCAAGTTTGAAGCCGAGTTGCTCGCAGTAAAACCCAACCGCGGCTTCCACGTCGGGAACGGGTATCACCGGGCCGACGCCGATGAACTGGTACTGTTTTGACTTGAGTGGCGTCATTGGTTTTGCCGGAACCACCCGCGCGCGTCTGGTTGACTGCGCGCTTGCGTTATCACGATGCGAACTCGACGTTCGGCGTGTCCGCTGGAGAGCGCTGCGCACACTCCAGCAGAAAGCTCGCCTACTTTTTCTTCAGCCCCGCAGCTTTGGCAAGCTCGTCGGCCTTGTCGGTCTTTTCCCACGAAAAGGCGGTGAACTTAATGCCGTCGGCACCTTTGATTTCGTAAGGAGTACGGCCGAAATGACCGTAAGCAGCAGTGGCCTGGTACATGGGGTGAATCAGGTCGAGCATTTTGACGATGCCGTAGGGGCGCAGATCAAAATGCGCACGAATGAGCTTTTCGATCTTGTCGTCGCCGATCTTGCCAGTGCCAAATGTGGTCACCGAGATTGAAGTGGGTTCGGCGACGCCAATCGCATAGCTGACCTGTACTTCGCATTTATCGGCCAATCCGGCCGCGACAACGTTCTTGGCAACATAGCGCGCCGCATACGCGGCCGAGCGATCGACCTTGGACGGGTCCTTTCCGGAGAATGCCCCACCGCCGTGGCGCGCCATACCGCCGTAGGTGTCGACGATGATTTTGCGCCCGGTAAGACCGCAGTCGCCGACGGGGCCGCCGATGACAAACTTACCCGTCGGGTTGATATGGAACTTGGTGTTCTTGTCGATCAGCTTGGCCGGCAGCACCGGCTTGATGATGTATTCCATCACTGCCTCGACCAGATGCTTTTGCTTCACCTCGGGGCCGTGCTGGGTCGACAGCACCACCGCGTCGATACCGATGACCTTGTTGCCGTCGTAGCGCAGCGTGACCTGGGATTTCGCATCGGGGCGCAGCCACGGCAGCTTGCTGTTCTTGGCCTTACGCACCTTGGCTTGTTGCTCGACCAGGCGATGGCTGTAATAAATCGGCGCCGGCATGAATTCCGGTGCCTCATTGCAGGCGTAGCCAAACATCAATCCCTGGTCGCCGGCGCCCTGTTCTTCGGGTTTCTTCTGTTTTTTGGCAGTACCGTCCACACCCTGGGCGATATCGGTCGATTGTTTGCCGATCAGGTTGAGAATGCCGCAGGTGTGGCCGTCGAAGCCCACTTCCGAATTGGTGTAGCCGATGTCATTGATGACCTTGCGCGCAATCGCTTCGATATCGACCCAGGCGCTGGTAGTGACTTCGCCGGCAACGATGGCGACGCCGGTCTTGACCATGGTCTCGCAGGCAACGCGTGCGCGTTTGTCCTGGGCAAGAATGGCGTCGAGGACTGCGTCGGAGATCTGGTCGGCGAGTTTGTCCGGATGGCCTTCGGACACGGATTCGGACGTAAACAGGTAGCTGCTCATTGCGGTTTTATATCCTCGTATCCGGATGTAAAGATGTAAAGGGGGCGCATCATAGGGGAAAACTTTCGCTCGTGCAGCAAGCACTTTATCAGTCTGACCGGGCAGTGGCGTGTTGTTCAGCTCACTAGTGCGCTGATCCAAAGACGGCTTGCATCCGCAGACCGCTTCAATGACGCTTGCCGTATGCATCTCTCAATTCTCTCTTGCTTGCTCGTATTGATGTTCAGTGCCGCTCCGTCCGCGCGCGCGCAAGTATTGCCGTTGCGCGAGATCGAGGCGCCGGGTTGGGATCGCGGCGGTGAAGACGACCTCTTCGGCTACGCGCTGGCAATGGACGGCGCACAGATGATTGTCGGTATACCCGGCGCGCTTACCACCGCAGCTCCAGGCTCGGGAATGGTCGAGGTGTACGCGCCTGTGTCGGGTGGCGGTTGGACGCTCGCGCAGCGATTGCTGCCAGTGCAAAACGACATCGACGAAAAGTTTGGTGTTGCTTTGGCTCAATCGGCCGACGATCTGGTTGTGGGTTCGTGGGACGCCGGGTTCGGCAACGGACTGGCGCCGGGTTCCGCGCATGTGTTTCGGCGCATTGCGGGACTATGGCAATCGCCACTGCGGCTGGTAGCACCGGGGGTTGATGGCGGCGACGAATTCGGCGGCAGCGTTGCGCTGGCAGGCGACTGGCTTGCCGTTGCCGCGCCGCGATTCGATGATGAAACCGGTATTCGCGGCGCGGTGTTTCTGTATCGGCGCGACGGCACCGGCTGGACGTTCACACAACGCATCCTGGGCGATGACAGCACTCGCAACGGCGCATTCGGCTGCGCTCTGGCAATGACCGGCGATCGCATGTACGTCGGCGACTGCCGCGGCGATTCGACGACGACTTCGGATACTGGGGCGGTAGTCTGGTACAAGATCGGTGTCGGGGGGGCGAATCTGGGCGGTCGGATCGAAGTCGCTGACGTCGAACCAGGCGATCAATTTGGTTATCAAATCGCTGCGACTCCGACCCATGTGTTGATTGCAGCGACGCTGGGCGATGCAACCTCCAAGAACGACAATCGCGTATATATTTTCGGGCGCGATGACGGCGCATACGTGCTGGAGCATCGACAAGCGCTGGCGTCGTTCGCGTTCGGTCTGCACTTGAGCGCGGACCGTGCCCTGGTTGCGAGTGCGGTGTGTGCTTCGCTGACTACGCCAGGGCGCAGTATTTCCTGCGTGCGCCGCCTGAATCGCACGGCGCAGACCTGGACCGAAAGTGCGGCCTATCTGCAGCAGCCCGAAGTGGGTTTCCAGGGCTTTGGATGGTCCCTCGCGGCTGACGCCAATAGCGTTCACGTCGGACATCCATTCCGTGATGTGGCGGCGGGACCGGCTTCGGGTTCCGTCATTACCTTTGACCTGGCTGCACCGGGCGCAATTCCGCAGTCGCTTGAGCTGCCACCGGGTTTGTGGCGGTTCGCATTCAATACCATCGTCGATGGCGGGCTGATGGTGGCGACGGACTCGCGTTTGGGCACACCTGACCAATTCAATGAAGGCTCCGCCTGGTTTTTCGATATTGCTGGTGCCAACGCGCAGTTGCTGAGCCGCATCGATACACCAGAACCCTTTACCTACGAGCGTTTCGCAAGCGATGTCGGGGTTGTCGGCAATCGAGTCGTGCTATCGGCAACGCGGCGCGTTCCTGGGGGCAGCACCCTGGTGCTACGCACTTATCAGCGCAACGGCAATACCATCGATTTCATCGACGAGTTCAACGTGTTCACACTGCCCCTACTGCAGAACATCGTGTTGAATACGTCTTTCCAAGCGAGCGCAGACCGCCTCGCGCTTTGGGGCTTCGAGCGCACCGTGCGCGGTCAGGCGCCGCGTATTGCCGTATTGCTGCGACAAGGCAACACCTGGCAGCTTGAAGCGCTGCTGCAGCCTCCAGCACAGGACGAGCAAATCGCGCTCAACTTCAGCCGTATGGTGATGCGGGGTGATCGCATCGTGTTGTTGCGCGGCGAAATGCGCGCGCCGCCAGCTGAGCCCCGAGCTTGGGCGGTATTTGTGTACCGTCGCAGCGGAGCGAATTGGAATCTCGAAGCGACACTGCGTCCCAACGCCGATGACCCGCCGGCGACTGTCTTGCACGACGTTGCCCTGAGTGGTGACGAGTTGGCATTGAGTACCGGCGATACATTGCAGAACGTGCTGCACTCGCGCGTCCACACGTTTCGCTTCGATGGCGCCAACTGGTGGCAGATGGAGCGGATCGACGAGCCGGCCGGGATCAGCAATTTTGGCCGCCAGTTGGCGATCGAGAATGGAAGCCTGATCGTGGAATCGTTTCCGGTGGCGACGATCAGCGATAACTTCGTCGTGCCGCTTAGCCTGTATCGACGCGACGGCGACAACTGGAGCAAGTCCGGCACCTTTCTCCCGACACTGGCCGCCGAGGGACAGGGACGTCTGTTCGATTTCAGCAATCCGCAGTTGATCGATGGCCGCTTGTTTGCGGGCGGCCGGCGTGAGGGGCCGGGGGTGAGCACGCATACGCACGGTGTGATGTTCGAGTTCGACGCCACCGATCCGTTGTTTACCAATGGCCTGGAGTGAGGTCGGAGTGTTGTGCTGGTGGCAGATGACGGATATTCGAAATTTCCTCGGATCAAGAGTGACGGGCCGTCACTCACAGCCCGCGCTCAAGCGGCCCGCGCGATTTCAGCTGTCTCCGAGAAATGCGCGCGGGTGATGCGTAGCTGCTCGCTGGCCGTCTCAGCGCGGTTGACAATGGCACGGAACTGCGCGGCATCGGCATCCTGCTTCGCATACCAGCCCAGGTGCTTGCGCGCGATGCGCACGCCTTGGTGCTCGCCGTAAAACGCGTAGAGATTTTCCAGATGGCCGATCAACACGTCGTGGATGAAACTGCGCGATGGCGCTGCGAGCCTGTCGCCGGTGGCTAGATAATGCGTGATCTCACGAAAGATCCATGGTCTGCCTTGCGCAGCGCGACCAATCATCACGGCATCGACACCGGTGTAATTCAATACAAACGCCGCCTTTTCGGGCGAATCGATATCGCCATTGGCCAGAACCGGAATGCCAATCGATTGCTTGATAAGCCGAATGGTGTCGTACTCGGCATCGCCCTGGTATTGATCGGCGCGCGTGCGGCCGTGTACTGCCAGCGCCGCGATGCCGCAGTCTTCGGCGATGCGCGCGATATTCAGGCCATTGCGGTTGTCCCGGTTCCAGCCGGTGCGAATCTTCAATGTCACCGGCACGTCCACGGCCTTGACCACGGCGGAGACAATGCGCGCGACCAGAGCTTCGTCCTGCATCAAGGCTGAACCCGAAAACACATTGCATACCTTTTTGGCCGGGCAGCCCATGTTGATATCGATGATCTGGGCGCCGTGATCGACATTGAAGCGCGCTGCCTCCGCCAACATCTGCGGATCGTATCCTGCGATCTGCACGCTGACCGGAGCAGGCTCGCCATCGTGGTCCATGCGCCGCTGTGACTTGCCGGTGTGCCACAGTCGCGGATCGGATATGGTCATTTCGCTGACCGCAAGGCCTGCGCCCAGCCGTTTGCACAATTGCCGGAAGGGTTTGTCGGTAACACCTGCCATGGGCGCAAGCACGACGTTGGGTTGGATGAGATAGGGACCGATGTGCATGGCCGCCATTGTGACGCGAATCGGAGCCGCGCATCCGCGCGGTAGCGCAGACACCGAAACGATTTGACGCGGTCGGGACTACAACCCGAACCGATCGAGCAGCTCTTGCCGGCTGGGCATGGCGTTGGCGGCGCCGGCCTTCTCGACCGAGAGTGCTGCGACACGCCCGGCATGGCGCACGCTGTGCTCGAATGGCGCATCCGCAGACGAGGCAGCCAGTGCGGCGGCGAGTCCGCCGTTGAATGCATCCCCGGCGCCGGTGGTGTCGATCGGGTTGGCCAGTTCGGCGTCAACGCGGTAGCAGGCCAGCGCATCACCGCGGAGGCCATCCTCGGCATGCGAAACGAAAGCGCCGCTGGCGCCAAGAGTCAGAATCACGGTGCTGTGGTGCAGCTTGCGGCACAGCGCGTGCAAGCTGGCGTCGTCGAGCTGGGCCAGCGAATTGACCATCACGCTGGTGCTACGCGTCGCCAGCAACAGCGCCGAGAACTCTGACTCGTTAGGCGTCAGTACGTCCGCGAGATCGAGCAGTTCGCTGATCAGTTCCAGATGTACCGGTGCTGGGTTGAAGACCGTACACACCCCCGCCGAACGGGCCAGCGCAAGTGCACGTGCTGAAGCGCTCGGCTGTACTTCACATTGCACCAGCAACACGCGTGCTGCTTCGATCAGCGCCGCGTGTTGCGCGATGAACTCCGGTGCCAGTTGCGCGTTGGCGCCGGGCGCCACGGCGATCAGATTCTGCGAACGCTTGTCGACCAGCACCGCGGCGGTGCCGGTGGCGGCGGCCGCAGTGATTTGCCAGATCGATTCGAGACCAAAGCGTTGCGCGGTGCGCACTGCTTCTTCACCTGGCGCGTCGTCACCACGGGCACCGACGAAGACAACGTCGTCGTGCATGCGATGCGCAGCCACAGCCTGGTTGAAGCCCTTGCCGCCGGGACCTGTAGAAAAAATGCCAAGCTGGGTTTCGCCCGGCGCCGGAAGCTTGGCAACGCGCCAGACGAAGTCCTGATTGTACGAGCCGACGACCACAATGGAGGGCATGAGTGGATCTCCGCTTGGCGACTAGAACTGAGTCAGCACGCCGGCGATGGTCGCGGTCATGAACGTTGCCAGCGTGCCGCCCAGCACGGCGAGCAGGCCAAGGCGCGCCAAGTCAGCACGGCGCTCTGGCGCGAGTCCGCCGATGCCACCGATCTGGATCGCGATCGAACTGAAGTTGGCGAATCCGCACAGTGCATAGGTCAGGATCAGTTTGCTGTGCGCGCTGATCTGCCCCACGCCTTCGCCGACGGCAATGCCGGACAATTGCAGATAGGCGACAAATTCGTTGATCACAATCTTCTGACCAATCAGTCCACCGGCGATCACGCAGTCATCCCACGGAATGCCAATCAACCAGGCGACGGGTGACAGCAGAGTGCCGAGTATGCTGCCCAGATTGATGGCGATCTGCGCTTCCGGCGGGCGCCCTTGATTAACCCAGGCAGTCAGGTGGCTGGCATCGGCGCCCCAGCCAATGATTGCATTGAGCAAAGCAATCAACGCGATGAAGGCGAGCAGCATCGCGCCGATGTTCAGCGCCAGTTTCAGACCATCCGAGGCACCTGCAGCTGCGGCATCAATGACGTTGGCTGTGGTTCTTTCTATCTCCACCTTCACTTTGCCGCGGGTCAGGGGTTCGCCGATTTCAGGCCGCAGAATCTTGGCGATCAACAAAGTGGCGGGGGCAGCCATGATTGAAGCGGCGAGAAAGTGTTTGGCAAATTCCTTCTGCGACTCAACGTCCGGCCCACCCAGCATCAGGATGTAGGTGGCCATCACGCCGCCGGCGATGTGCGCCATGCCGCCGATCATCATGGTCAGCAGTTCTGACTCGGTCATCTGCGCGATATACGGCCGCACCGTCAGTGGCGCCTCGGTCTGGCCGATGAACACGCTGGCGCAGACACTGGTGGTTTCGGCGCCGGAAACGCGCATCACTTTGGTGATCGCCCACGCCATCCATTTGACGATCCACTGCATGATGCCCAGGTGATAAAGCACACCCATCAATGCGGCGAAAAAAATCACCGTGGGCAGCACCTGAAACGCAAAGATGAAGCTGTAGCGCTGCCATGCATCGGGAGCGGTCTCACCGGCGCCAAGCGCCATGGCACCGCCAAAGGCACGCTGGTCGACCAATGAGCCGAAAATCATTTTCGAGCCTTCGTTGGTAAAGCTCGCCAACTTGACGAAGCCTGATGCCAACGTCTCGAACACGATGCTGCCGAACGGCGTGAGCAACACCAACGCTGCAAAGGCGATCTGCAGCAGGACGCCGGTGCCGACCAATTGCCAGTCAACGACGCGCTTGTTATTGGAAAACGCCCAGGCAATCGCCAACAGGCAGGCGAGGCCAAAAAAACCGAACAGGACCGACATGATCAAGCGAATTCTCCCCGAATTCTTATGGATACATGAAGCTTCAGTGACAACCGCAGCAGGCTAGCCGGAAGCGGGGGAAGGGGCAACGGGGGCAAACGCTTCGGAGTTGCAACGTGCTCGCTCGATATCGTCAACGAAGGGCAGTCGATTGTCATCGAAGGCATCTTTCTGGACGGGGTTTGCGCTCAGCTGCGAAGTTAGTCGCTGCGCTGCCAACTGCTCCGCTCTGAGGGTCTGCTCTGTATCAACGCGCTCGCGTACGGCCGCAATGGCTTCTTCGAGCGAGCGTGCGTTCCAGGTGTAGAAGGGGCCATGCCCTTGCTCGCGCCCCATCGTTGCCCCGTATTTTTGTGCGAGCAGCAGCATCGAAAGTTCCTCGACGGGGTCGGCCCCGGTCGCCTGTGCAAGTAGGCTGGGACGTGTCTGCGCTTGCTGAGGTGCGTAGGCCATGCTCAGCGCAAGCAACGCTTCAATGTCCCCGGCTATCGCTGCCCGTCGTGCCAGCGATTCGGCTTCGTGTCTATACACTTCCAGATCCTGAAGGTGCGACAGCGAGTTACGTGACTGGAAGGCATTGCCGGTGGCATACATCGTCATCGACGGGAGGTGGCCGAGCAATGCAGCTTGCCGCCAGTAGCGGATTTGCTCAGATGGCGAGGACGGCGGCACGCTGGCGCAATGTTCGCTGGCGGCTAGTGCATCGCGGTACTGCCGGTCGGCAAATTCATTGTACTGGAGACGATCCTTTTCGTTGAAGGAACCGGGCCCTTGTTGGAGCTGAGCTACGCGCTGACGACCGCGCTCCACGCGCTGGGCAAACGCCAGCTGCACATCCACCATCTCGCATTTACGCAATTCCGCTGCTACCCGGCATGCGGCACGAGCGTCACCGGCTGCGGCGCGTTGGCGCAGCGCATCGAGGGTCGACGCCAGCGGCGCATCCAGCGGCGGCAGGGGTAGAGATACTGTTGTTGGCGAAGCTGACAACTCGCGCGCTGTTTTCGTAGCAGCCGGCGCCAAGGCAGGCGCAGCAGCGTCGGAAGCGCCTGCCGGGTGCGCGTCTACGTCCACTGCGGAGGCAACGGCCTGACCGCCTGGACCGACAGCTTCTGCCCCGACGCCGAGTACACCGTTCTCGGACGGTCTGCGGTTCAGCCAAAATGCGGCAATCAACGCCAGCACGATCAGTGGGGCTACAGCATGCTTCAACGTCATCGATTGTCTCGTGGTTTGCTCGACTCAGCATCGGCAGATTCCAGCTCAAGCTCTGCCCCATCGCGCTGCGACTCCGAAGCGGAGCCCGGTGCGACACCACCGATCGCGGGTAGTTCCCGTGTCGACTCGGTATCAGCCGCCCTGGCGCTGCGTTGCGGTGCGTTCGTAGAGCCATACCATTGACCGATAAAGATCAGCCCCAGTATCAGCACTGCAAACCAGAAACGCTTTTGTACCCACATCATGCGTTGCATTGAAGACTCCGTTCTGATTCCCCTTCACCCTGTGCGCATATATTGTAGACCTCTGCGCATCCTGCAACAGACTATTCAAGGGAGAATCAAATGGAATATCGTCGATTGGGCGCATCCGGGCTCAAAGTGTCGGCACTGTCGTTCGGCAGTTGGGTCACCTTCGGCACCGCTGCGGGTCGCAAGGAGGCTCGGGAGTTGTGTGCGCTGGCATACGATCACGGCATCAATTTTTTCGACAACGCAGAAACCTACGCCAATGGCGAGTCGGAGCGCATCATGGGTGATGTGCTGGGCGACCTGCGGCTGAGCCGGGATAGTTTCTGCGTATCCAGCAAAGTTTTTTTTGGTAGCGCTGATTCGCCCAGGCCGACCCAGCATGGACTATCCCGCAAACACATTGTCGACGCCTGTGATCAGGCGCTGCAACGCCTGCATGTGGATTACCTGGACCTTTATTTCTGTCATCGCCCGGATCCGGAAGTGCCGATGACCGAGATCGTGACCACGATGGACCGACTGGTGCGTCAGGGCAAAGTGCTGTATTGGGGCACCAGCGAGTGGAGTGCGGATGAGATCGCCGAAGCGGTGAAAGTCGCGCGCGCGATGCATCTGGAACTGCCGACGATGGAGCAGCCGCAATATAGTCTGGTGCATCGCGAACGCGTTGAGCGTGAGTATGCGCCACTATATGCCGATATCGGCCTGGGCACCACGACGTGGTCGCCACTGGCTTCGGGTCTGTTGACCGGCAAATACAACAACGGCATACCCACCGATTCGCGTCTGGCTACCGAGGGTTACCAGTGGTTGCAGAAATTGGTGCTCAATCAGCCCGAACTGCGCATCGCGGGTGTGCAGAAATTGCAGGCGATCGCCGCAGAGTTGGGTTGCAGTTCGGCGCAGTTGGCGATCGCCTGGTGCCTGACCAATCCGCGCGTATCGTCGGTCATTCTGGGTGCGAGTCGCGCCAGTCAGCTGGAAGAGAATCTGGGTGCATTGGCGGTGGTGGCCAAGATCGACAAAGCGCTCAAGAGCCGAATCGAAGCCTGCTTCGCCTGACGCGCACAGGCGCACGCAGACGCAATCAAAGTTGCGCGGTCGTTGGATGAAGACCAGCTGCAAGTCCAAGGAACCGCTGAACGAGTTCGGAGCCGAGATAGCCCCCTGAGTCAGGGGGCGAAAAACCACAGGTTTTTGGGGGTTTGGCAAGCAATAAGTAGTGTGGCGAAGACAAAGTGATGGCTTATTCAGACCATCCCTAACTGCTGGTCGCACGCGCCAGGGATATGTCGACGCCCTGCACGCCAGGCAATGCGGCCAGTACATCGATCACTTCGGGAACGACGCGGATGCGCCATTCGTCGCCGAGTTGCAACTCGACCTGGGCGCTGGCGGTGTTGCACAGCAGGCGCACCGGGGTCATTCCAAAACACACGGGCTTGAGACTGCGTGCCAGCTCATCGACCAGCGCCGGCTTCGGGTTGTCGACACGCAATCGCACGCCGCGGGCGAAACGCTCCAGTGCTTGCGCCATCGACCAGACATTGCGGACACGTACCTGGAAGCCGCCGCTGAACTCGTCCGGACTCAGTGCACCATCGATCACTACCACTTGATCCTTGACCAGCAGTGCGGCGAACTCGGTGAGCGCTTCACGATACAAGGCAATTTCGACGCGCCCACTGGCATCCTCGATCTGCGCAAACGCCATGCTTTCGCCGCGCCGACGCAATGCCGTCGGGATCACGCCACCCAGTATGACCGGCAATTCCTGACGGCCGCGATTACGTTCCAACTGCGATTGACCATTGCGCCACGCGTTTTCGATTTCGCCGATCGAGCAGCTCACCAGTTGCGTGAGCCAGTGCTGATACGCATCGGCAGGATGGCCGCTGAGGTAATGGCCCAGCGTGTCGCGTTCGCCGTTGAGCACTTGCAACAGCGGCCATTCCGCCAGCTGTGTCAACTTGACTGGCGCGGCTTCGGACTGGGAACCGCCGAAAATATCGACCTGGCCGGCGGCACTGTTACGCATTTGTTGATCGGCCGCCTTCATCGCCTCTGGCGCGTGGTTCATCAACGTCGCACGCGTCTGGCCAAAGCCGTCGCAGGCTCCGGCCTGGATCAACGCCTCAAGCACGCGTTTGTTGAGTTTGCCTGGATCGACACGCTGGCAGAGGTCAGCCAGATCACGAAACTGGCCGCCGCGCTCGCGTTCCACCACGATTGCCTCACACGCAGCCTGCCCGGCGCCTTTGATTGCGCCCATACCGTAAAGGATGCGTCCGTCGTCCAGGGCCTCAAACTTGTACCCGCTGGAATTGACATCAGGGCGCAGTACGTCGAGCTTGTACGCACGCGCATCGTCGAGAAATCCGACCAACTTGTCGGTGTTGTCCATATCCGATGACATCACCGCAGCCATGAACTCGGCGGGGAAGTGCGCCTTCAACCATGCCGTCTGGTATGTGACCAGCGCATAGGCAGCGGAATGTGATTTGTTGAACCCGTACTCGGCAAATTTTTCCATCAGGTCGAAGATGCCGCGCGCCTGACCGGCGTCGACACCATTCATGGTCGCGCCAACCTCAAAGATCGCACGTTGCTGCGCCATTTCGTCGGCGTTTTTCTTGCCCATCGCGCGCCGCAGCAGGTTCGTACTGTCGAGCGTATAGCCGGCCAGCAACTGGGCGATTTGCATCACCTGCTCCTGGTAGACAATCACACCATAGGTCGGCTTGAGGATGGGCTCCAGCAGGGGATGCGGATAGCTGACGGCGCTGCGTCCGTGCTTGCGTGCGATGAAGTCGTCGACCATGCCCGACTGCAATGGTCCGGGCCGGAACAGCGCCACCAGGGCGATGATCTCCTCAAAGGTATCGGGTTGCAGTTTGCGCACCAGATCCTTCATGCCACGCGATTCAAGCTGGAATACCGCGGTCGTCAGATGCGTTTTCAGCAGTGCAAATGTCGCCTCATCGAACATGGTCAGCTTGGTAATTTCGATCGGCGTTTCGCCCTTGCGCGCGCGCCGCGCATTGATCGCTTTCACTGCCCAGTCGATGATGGTCAGCGTGCGCAGGCCAAGAAAGTCAAACTTGACCAGACCAGCGGCTTCGACGTCGTCCTTGTCGAACTGGGTGACGACGCCTTCGCCCTCGTCGACACAATAGAGGGGCGAAAAATCCGTCAGGTCCGAGGGCGCAATGACCACGCCTCCAGCATGCTTTCCGGCATTGCGGGTCAGATCTTCCAGCTTCCTGGCCAATTCGATCAGCGTCGCTACGTCTTCTTCGGCGGCAATGCGCTGTTGCAGCTCTGGAGTTTCGGCAACGGCCTTGTCCAGAGTGATACCCAGTGTCAACGGAATGAGTTTGGCGATGCTGTCAACCAGCCCATAACTCATGCCGAGCACGCGTCCGGTGTCGCGCACCACTGCCTTGGCTGCCATCGTGCCGTAGGTGATGATCTGGCTGACTTTATCGCGGCCATATTTGTCGGCGACGTATTCAATCACGCGGTCGCGGCCCTCCATGCAGAAATCGATGTCGAAGTCGGGCATGGAGACGCGTTCGGGATTGAGAAAACGCTCGAACAACAAATCGTACGGCAGTGGGTCCAGATCGGTGATTCCGAGCGCATACGCGACCAGGGAACCAGCTCCCGAACCGCGTCCCGGGCCGACTGGAATGTCGTTGCGCTTGGCCCAATTGATAAAGTCGGCAACGATCAGAAAGTAACCGGGAAACCCCATTTTGTTGATCACATCGAGTTCGATACGCAGGCGTTCGCGGTAGTCATTGTCCGCGAAACCTTTGCCGCCTGATCCGGGCTTGCCCAGGTTTGTGCCGGGCGTCTGCGCGGGCGCATGTTCAACTGCAAGGCGACTCGACTGGCTGGTGTGATCGAGCCGATTTGGATCAGCCGCGGCAACCGAGTCTGCGGCCAACACAGCGTTTGCTTTGTGCGTGCGCAGGCGATGCTCCAAGCCCGCTTCGGATTCGCTGCGGATAAAGCTTTCGAGCGTGTGTTGCTTGGGGACCGGAAACGCAGGCAGATAGTACTTGCCGAAACTCATCTCCAGGTTGCAGCGTTTGGCCAGTTCGATGGTGTTTTCCAACGCGCCGGGAATGTCAGCAAACAGCGCTTGCATTTCCGACGGAGATTTCAGGTATTGCTGCGCAGTGTATTCACGCGGGCGCTTTGGGTCGTTGAGCACACGACCGCTGGCGATGCAGACGCGTGCTTCGTGTGCCTCGAAGTCGTCCGCGCTGAGGAAGCGCACGTTGTTGGAGGCGAGCACGGGTACATCGAGGCGTTCGGCGAGGTGCAGTGTCCGCGCAAGCGTGGATTCCTCGTCGGACGCGCCCAGTCGTAGTGCTTCCAGATACAGGCGATCGCCAAAGGCAAGCTGCCAGTCGCGCAGACAGCGCTCGGCTTTGTCGATGTCGCCGATGCGACCGACATCGGCAGCTGGCCCGAGCAACACGAACAGGTCCTGGTGCTGGCTGAGCAAAGCCGCGCGTGGCACGCTGACCCGTGCAGTGCGCGTACGCCGGCGATATGCATCCGAGATCAGTCGCGATAGCCGCAGGTAGCCATCGCGATTGCGGCATAGCACCGTGGCGCGAAATTCTTCCTCCCCAGGCTGGCTGATCCACAGATCGCAGCCGATGATCGGCTTGATGCCCAGCTTCTCGGCTTCGCGATAGAACTTCACCAATGCGAACAGATTGCTGTCATCGGTCATCGCCACCGCGGGCAAACCGGCCCGCACGCAGGCCGACATCAAATCCGGAATGCGGATCGTCGAGTCGGTGAGCGAGTACTCGGTGTGAAGGTGCAAGTGGGCGAAGGTATTGGGCATATTCTGCAAAGTGAATCCGTGGGAGCGGCGTGAGCCGCGATTTTCAAATCCTGCTCCGGGACACAAAAACAATCGCGGCTGACGCCGCTCCCACAGGTTTGCGGTTACATTTTCAGTGCTTTGCGCAGAAACGCATAAATGTCGGCTGCCTCCTCGATCTGCTTGTCGGTGGGCTTGCCGGCACCGTGGCCGGCGCGTGTCTCGATCCGGATCAGTATCGGATTGCCTTTGGGATAAGCGGCCTGCAGAGCCGCAGCAAACTTGAAACTGTGTGCCGGATAGACCCGATCGTCACGGTCGGCGGTAGTGATCAATGTCGGTGGATAGTCGACGCCAGACTTGATGCTGTGCAGCGGTGAGTACGCGTGCAACGCCTTGAACTCATCCGCGTTCAACACCG
>JANMSL010000541.1:0-7752 GCA_031389245.1 Lysobacterales bacterium
CTACTGTCACCCGACTGCTGCCAAGGAACGAGCAGCGCTTCATGACGGACCTGCCCCCGTTGATCGACTTCGGCGGTGACCGCAGCGTCGCTGGCGGCGGTTTTTGGCCAGAACCTTTTTCGTTCGAACCCGATCGCGAACGACGCAGCTTCTTCTGGGGCCGCAACCAGCAGGATCAGTTGATCTACTTCGACGGCTACAACCTGCCGGGCCCGGGCTACCACAACGAAGAGTGGTACGTGCCGGCGCGTTTCGTTCCCAATGACACGTGCTACTGGAGTCAGTCGTACACTGATCCGTATTCGTTCCAGCCGATGGTCACCTGTACTGTTCCGGTTCGCGACCGCGATAAATTGACTGGGGTAACGACGATCGACATGCGACTGGAGGGCTTGGCGAACTTTGCGCGTGAATGGGAAAAGCGCACCGGCGGATACATTTTCCTGGTCGATCGCTACAACCGCTTCATCACCTTCGCTGATCCGGCAAAGGTCAAGCGTATCGGCACCGATGCCTCAGGAAATCGTACCGAAGAATTCATCCTCGCAGCGGAGCTGGCCGCGTCCGAGCCGGCGTTTGCGGAGGTATCGGCCGCGCTCAGCGCGATGAACGCAGACATCCTTTCCTCGGCGCGTCAGTTCGCAGGCAACACGATCGACACGGTCGCCAAGGAGATCGACAGCGGTAGTTATCAGATTGATGCGGCCCAAGCCACGTTGACCGCCGCAGTGCTCGCCGACCCGCTTAAGGATCGCCACACCATCGAACGGACCAACATGTACCGCACGGTGAAATTGTCCACCGATCCCGTGCTGAAGCAAACATCGACGCTGTTCCTGTTCCATGTTCCTGGACCTTACTGGAAGCTGGGTGTGGTCAAACCCTTAGCCGAAACCGTCGCCGTCGCCAATACAATCACCCGGCAGTTGATCGGTTACCTGCTCGCCACGGTGATGCTGGTGATTCTGATTGCCTACTTCCTGTTCAATCGCTGGCTGCTGGCGCCCATCGCCGGTATTTCGGCAGCCGTGCGCGGAATGAGTCTGATGATCAGCCGGCACCGACACAACGACTTGGACCAGAATCGAATCGAATACCGCCGCCGCAACGAGATCGGGCAACTCGGCAACCACATCAACGCGCTGGCCCACGAGGTCGTCACTTCCGAGGCCAGGCTCGCCGATGCCAATGCAATGCTCGAGCGTCGCGTGCAGGCACGCACCGAAGAGCTGGCGCAGAGAAACTCCGAACTGGAAGCACTGAACGAGCGTCTGGCTGGTACTCAGAGCCAGTTGCTGCAGTCCGAAAAGATGGCCTCGATCGGGCAGCTGGCGGCCGGCGTGGCGCACGAAATCAACAATCCCATCGCATTCGTGCGCGCCAACTTGCATAGCCTGGAAGGTTATGTAACCGAAATCCTGTCGGCGCTGGACGCGATCGACAAAAATCAGCATGGGGTTGCGCCCGGCGACGCCAAAGCTGACGCAGCAAACCCGGCGACCGTGCCGATCGAAACGCGATTTCTACGCGAAGACATACCGGCGTTGTTGAGCGAATCCATGGACGGTGCGACCCGAATCGAGAAGATTGTGCAAGATCTGAAAGAATTTTCGCATCTGGACGAGGCAAACTGGCAGAAGGTGGATCTGCACAAGGGAATCGAAACCACGCTCAGCGTCGCCACGCATGAACTCAAATACAAGATCGACGTCATACGTCACTATGGCGAACTGCCGTTGGTCGAATGCCTGCCCTTCCAGATCAACCAAGTGCTGTTGAACCTGATTGTCAACGCCGCGCAGTCGATCGAGGGACACGGCACCATCACTCTGAGCACCGGCTGCAATGAGGGCATCGCGTGGATTCGGATCGCGGATACCGGAAAAGGCATCGAGCCGGCTCATCTCAAACGCATCTTCGATCCGTTTTTCACCACCAAGCCGATCGGCGTCGGCACCGGACTGGGACTCTCGGTGTCCTACTCAATCATGCGCCGACATGGGGGCAGTCTCGAAGTCAGCAGCATTCTGGGCGAGGGAACCACATTCACCGCGTCCTTGCCTGTGTCAGCGCGGAAGAGCGGAGAGAGCGCTGAGCAATAGCGCCACTCATCCATTCCCGTGTAGCCCGCGCAACACGCTGGCCGTGAACCTGCCGCAGCTGCCCTGGTAGAGCCGGGCATGCTCGGCAGCGGTTGCTCTGGTCAACAATGACTCCGGCGATGTCAGCAAGGACTGCGAGACGAGCCCCGCATCAAGACTTCCGTCGATCAAGCGCCACCGACAATACTTCGGGCGACATCGGCGCCACGCCGCCGGGGATGCACTCAATCTTGTGCATCAATTCGACCAGGGCTCGATTCATTGGCGCGTCCACGCCCACAGTCGCCGCCAGTCGCACGATTTCGCCGTTGATGAAGTCGATTTCAGTGGCACGACCACGTTGCAGGTCTTCCCACATGGATGAGCGAGCCTCTGGGTCAATTTTCAACATTGAACTGGCGACCCGCACAAAGAGCGCGTCGGGCAAATCCAGCACCCATGGCACCCATCGCGGAGGTAGGCGCGCTGCCTTGGCGGGAAGCACTCCGGCGGCACGCATCACCGTCAGACCTTCACGCATCAGCGCCGCCAGGATGCGGCGATAACCTCGGTTCGCCAATTGCTGGCGCAGCGGCAATCCGGACAAAGCATTGAGCGGATTGTTGAGATTGAGCAGCAGCTTGCCCCATAGCACCGCGACGAGGTTTTTCTGCAGCAAGGTGGCCAACCCAGCACGGTTGAACATCTCTGCCGCCATTTGCGCGCCATCAGCGCGCGCGTCGATCATCAACTCGCCACTGGTGCCACGATGGAAGCGTGCAGCGGATTTCCACACCACATTCCATGGCACCATGCCCGCTATTACCGTTACGTTGGGCAAGCCCAGACGCAACTGGTCCGCGTTACGCACACCATTCTGAAAACTGATCACACGGCGCATTCGGTTCACCGGCAATCGTGTCAGCGCGGCGGCGGCCATTTCGGTATCTGCGCTCTTGACCGTGACTAGCACCAGATCACAGTTGGCCAGCGCCGCGGCATCGATAGCGATGCAAACCTCGGACGGCTCAAGTCGAAAGCACAGGCCATCCGCATCGCTGACCTGCATTCCGTGCGCGGTCACTTCGTCACGCAGACGCTCGCGCCCGATCAGCACTACGTCCACACCAGCGCGTATTAAACAGGCACCGATGTAACAGCCAATGCTGCCCGCCCCAAATATTCCGACTCGCACGAATCAGTACGCCAGGTTCCAGCGCCGATACAGCGCGGACAATATCCACAGCGGGCCAATGAGCAGGAAAAATATGTCTCGAAAAAATGAAGGCTTCTTGCCCTCGATTTCATGACCGACGAACTGCGTGATCCAGGCCCCAATCCACACACCCGCAGAAACCCACAACAAGAGATCGCGCGGTGTGTACCAAAGCGCGGCGAGCACGAAAGAACTGATCAGCAGCATGCCCAGCGCCAGCGGAATCGACAGCCGCAGGTACCAGACCGTACTGAAAGCAACCAATCCCAGTGCCGCGTAAGGATGCACCCACCACAGCAAGCCCAGAGTCGAAAACAGGATCAGCGGTACACAGATCCAGTGGATGGTCTTGTTGGTTGGATTGCGGTGTGATTCGGAATACTCACCCAATAATTGATCAACTGCTCTCATTGGCTCGCTCTCCGCAGGTCAGTCTAGAATACGCCAGTTCCGGCAATACCGTTCGCATGCAAATGGCGGAAATTTCCCGCTAACCGCATTGTATCGCGGCGCAATCCCTTGCCAAACCCGGAAGTCCAGATACGATCAGGTTCACCCCCGGCACGAGATCAAACATGGCAGCGAATGCCGAACTCGCCGATGCCCCGCCTGACATGGACCTAGCCGAACTGGCTGCGCGCATCCGCGCCGGCGACGGCCTGGCCGAGTCGCAGCTTATGTCCCGATTTATGGCGGGTGTACGTGTGCTGCTGCGTCGTCACGCCGGCCGCACGCCGATCGCGATCGAAGATCTCGCCCAGGACGTACTTGGCGCTGTGCTCGAGCAATTGCGCAAAGGCAGCATTCGCGATGCTGCTGCGCTGCCCGCCTATATCCGCACCAGTGCGATGCATCGGCTGCACGCCGAGCAACGCGCGCAAAAAGCAGCTGCGCAGTCGCACGAGTCAATCGATATTGAAGATGCGAGATTGGTGGCAACCAACGCGCACCCAGCCGACGAACTGGATGCCGCGCGCAAAGCCAGACAGGTACGAGAACTTCTGAACAGCTTGCCGGTGGCGCGCGACCGCGAAGTGCTGCAACGTTTTTACTTGAACGAGGAATCCTGCGAATCAATCTGCGCGGCGCTGGACATCGAGGCCGACCATTTCCGCCGTGTCATCCACCGGGCACGCACTCGCTTCCGCGAGATTCTGACCCGAGCCGGGCTCAGCCCGGACAACGAGTGAGACTTATGCGTCTATTCAATCTCCTTGCAGTACGAGGGCAATCAACCGGGGACGTCAACTGGAGTCGACCGCAATGACTATGCCCGGGAGTAATTCGATGGCGCGCTGGCTGGAAGAGGTCTGGCTCAGCCGATATCTGGATCGCGAACTTGAAGATGACGAACAGACCTGGTTCGAGGCATACATGCTCGACAAACCGTACCTGCTCGAACAAGTGGATGCGGATACCCGATTGCGGGACACGCTGCAGCGC
Source organism: Lysobacterales bacterium (assembly GCA_031389245.1). GTDB lineage: Bacteria > Pseudomonadota > Gammaproteobacteria > Xanthomonadales > Ahniellaceae > 0-14-3-00-62-12. The sequence goes on from JANMSL010000541.1 coordinate 4,741, forward strand.
GCGGCTGGTGCAAGCGAACGCCACGACGCCGCTGAGATTGAACAAGTGCACACGCGCCAGGGCGCCAAGTCGCGTGGTCCTGCTATCGCGATCGCTGCCAGTCTCCTGGTTGGATTGGGGCTGGGAGCAATGTTGCCCAATCTTGGCGCAGACGAATCCACATTCATTGCCAGCCCACCGCGCCTCGTATTCGACACGCTTCGTGGCGAAGGAACCGCTACGCTCAGCGAAGCGGGCAACGCCAGTTCAAAACTCTTGATCGTCGACATCGCCACACCAACAGCCAGCCCGATCATCAGCGCAAGCGCATGGATCAACGGCAAGCAAACCCTGTTGCCGACACCGCTGGTTTCATCTGAAGGTTTTGTCACCTTTCTGGTTCCGGCGAGTTGGCAACATCGGGCCCGGATCGAACTCGAAATCGGCGATTCTGCACAATCCCGGAAGTTGTCGTTTCAACTGTAAGAGCGACGCAAGTCGCGATTGCCACACCCCGGACATCACTTCGGCGATCGTGCCGGCACTCCCGCATGCCACGAATGTTCCCGCAAGATCCCTCGCCCTGCTCGGATTGGCGAACACAGGTTCGATTGTCGGTCGAAGTCTCCGCGAATCCGACCAAACCAGCACACGCTCGACACGCATGTGCAAGCTGATACTCGTCATACCGTGCTGCGGCAAAAGGCCAGAGCACCCTCGATTGACGCTATTCGAAGCCCAAACTTGCACCCTCCACCCAGCTATGCGAGCGTGCGTACTTTGCAGTCCGGAAGTCCAGCATGCCCGCCCTCCCCTACCCCAATCTGCTCTCCCCGCTCGACCTTGGTTTTACCACGCTGAAGAACCGCGTGTTGATGGGGTCGATGCATACCGGGCTCGAGGACCGGGCCAAGGATTACGATGCTTTGGCGGCGTACTTTCGGGAACGCGCCCGCGGTGGGGTGGCGTTGATGGTGACGGGCGGCGTGGCGCCCAGCTTGCGTGGCTGGTTGCTGCCGTTTTCATCCAAGTTGAGTTGGCCTTGGGAGGTTGCCCGGCATCGCAAGTTGACTGCGGCAGTACATGCCGAGGGCAGCAAGATCGCCATGCAGATTTTGCATGCGGGGCGCTATGGCTATCACCCGCTGTCAGTGGCGCCAAGCCCGATCAAATCGCCGATCACGCCGTTCAAGCCGAGCGCACTTTCGACACGAGGTGTAGCTGCGACTGTTCGCGATTTTTCGCGGACTGCGGCGCTGGCGCGTGACGCGGGCTACGACGGCGTGGAGGTAATGGGCTCCGAGGGCTATTTGATCAATCAGTTTTTGTGTGAGCGCACCAACCAGCGCAGCGACGAATGGGGCGGCAGTTATGCCAACCGCATGCGCTTTCCGGTCGAGATCGTGCGTGAGATGCGACAGAAAGTGGGGCCCGACTTCATCATCATCTATCGGCTGTCGGTGTTGGACCTGGTGGAAGGTGGCCAGAGCATCGAGGAAGTATCAATGCTGGCCAAAGCAATCGAAGCCGCCGGCGCGACCATCATCAATACCGGCATCGGCTGGCACGAGTCGCGCATTCCAACCATAGTCACCAGTGTGCCGCGCGCGGCTTTTGCATTCGCCACGGCGCGCATAAAAAAAGAAGTATCGATTCCGGTAATCGCCAGCAACCGCATCAACATGCCGGCGATAGCCGAGAAGCTGATTGCAGATGGCATTTGCGACATGGTGTCGATGGCACGGCCGCTGCTTGCCGATGCCGAATGGGTAAACAAGGCCCAAGCCGGACGCAGCGACGAAATAAACACCTGCATCGCCTGCAACCAGGCCTGCCTCGATCATGTGTTCGAGAACAAGAAAGCCACCTGTCTGGTCAATCCGCGTGCCTGCAACGAGCTGGAACTGCTGATAAGACCTGCCACGACGCGCAAGCGTATCGCTGTGGTCGGCGCTGGGCCAGCAGGATTGGCCGCGGCGACGACGCTGGGCGAGCGCGGTCACAACGTGGTCCTGTTCGACACTGCAGCTGAAATAGGCGGGCAGTTCAACATGGCCAAGCGCATTCCGGGCAAGGAGGAGTTTCACGAGACGCTGCGCTATTTCAAGCGACGCATCGAGGTGACCGGCGTCGACCTGCGCTTGAGTACGCATGCCGACGCGAAGCAGCTGGCGGATTTTGATGAGGTGATTCTCGCCACCGGCATCACGCCGCGAACGGTGAAGATTGAGGGTATCGATCACCCCAAGGTGCTCAGCTATCTCGATGTCTTGCTGCACAAAAAGCCGGTGGGCGCATCGGTGGCAATCATCGGTGCCGGCGGCATCGGATTTGATGTGGCGGAGTTCCTGGTCGCTGAGGGCCACTCCGCAACGCTCGATGAAAAACTGTGGCGGCGCGAGTGGGGCGTCGATGACAGTTTCACCGCGCGTGGCGGCATCGAAGGCGTGCAGCCGCAGCCAGACCCACCGGCACGCAAGGTCTTTCTGCTGCAGCGCTCGGTCGGTAGCCCTGGTAAACGGCTCAACAAAACCAGCGGTTGGGTACACCGTGCCACGCTGAAGATGAAACGCGTGGAAATGATCGGTGGTGTCGAGTACGACCGAATCGACGACGCCGGGCTGCATATTCGCATCGGCACCCAGAGCCAGTGCCTCGCGGTCGACAATGTAATCGTCTGCGCCGGGCAGGAACCCAATCGGACGCTGTACGAGTCATTGCAGGCATGGGGACGCAACGCGCACCTGATTGGTGGTGCCGATATTGCCGCTGAGCTTGATGCCAAGCGCGCCATCGATCAGGCGACACGATTGGCCGCGCGACTATAGGAGCGCACTGGGCGCAGACGTAGGAGCGCACCCGCGCGCGATCAAGTCAGCCGCAGGATTGTCGCGCCCGGGTGCGCTCCTACGTCCAACGCGCTTCATCGATCAGGCGACAGGATTGGCCGCGACACTGTAATAGCGCCGGATGCACGCGTAGGAGCGCACCTGGGCGCGATCAAGTTAGCCGCAGGATTGTCGCGCCCGGGTG
>JANMSL010000571.1:0-11588 GCA_031389245.1 Lysobacterales bacterium
TCATCGCATACAGATTGTCAGGCTGGCTGGCGCTTACGGCAATTGTACTGATACCGATGGGTCGCTCCGAAGTGGCTTGCGGAAGACCGTCGTTGCCGTTGAGCGAGAGCCAATGCTCGCCTCCATCAGTGCTCTTCCATAGCCCGGACCCTTCACCACCGCTGCTGAGAAAATTGGGCCCACGCTGAACACGCCAAGTGGTGGCATAGGCAATCCGCGGATTGCTCGGGTCGAGCGCCAGGTGATACGCGCCTGCATTGCGACCCGCAAACAACACGCGTCGCCATGAGGCGCCTCCGTCGGTGGTGCGGTAAACGCCACGCTCTTCACTGGGAGCAAAAACATCGCCCAACACCGCTGCCAACGCGACATTCGGATCACGCGGATCGACCACGATGCGCGGGATAGTGCGCGAGTTGGGCAGACCTGCAAACTGCCAACTGCGCCCGGCATCGACACTGCGCCACACGCCCTCTCCCTGGCTGAGATTGCCGCGCAATGTGCCCTCTCCGGTCCCGACATAGATCACATTCGCATCGCTCGGCGCCACCGCGATGGCGCCGATCGAACCACCAAAGCTGCCGTCTGAAATATTTTTCCAGTTCAATCCAGCGTCGGTCGTTTTCCAGACACCACCGCCGGTCGCGCCCATGTAGTAAAGCGACGGTTCGGTAGCCACGCCGGTGATCGCCGCGGCGCGTCCGCCGCGATACGGTCCAACTTCGCGCCACAGCATGCCCGCGTAGCGATCCTTCGGCTGGTTGGACGCGATTGCATCGTTCGCGGCATGAGCAAAAAAGGACATGCTCAACAGCGCGCCCAGCGCGCTACGTCTAAAGAAATCCCAGATCGACATCGCGTGCATCCTTGGCGTTGCGGAGCACGCAGAATAATGCCCTGCGCCGGGGTGTCCAGTGGCCGAACGTCACGTGCCTGGAAAGTCGACGCTGCCTTTGCGCCTGGATGACCGCCAGGCCGGTCGAAGCCTCCGGTCGGGCACAGTGCAGGCCACATCAACCTGCAAAAAATTCGGGGCCCGCTAGGGGCCCCGAAATGTGTTGCGAAGTAACCAGCCGCTTCTATTCGAAACCGTTGCCGAATATCTGCTGTGGTGGAGAGCCGGAGCAACTCTGCACCACTACGTCGTCTACATACCAGCCGTGCGGAGTGCCGCCGACGCTGCTGTCCGTACCGAGACGGAAGCGCAGCACGACACTTTGTCCGGCGAAGCTCGAAAGATCGACCACGGATTTCAGATAAGGACGCGTGCCACACCAAGCCTGCAATCCGGTCAACACATTGCCACTGGAAACCGGGCCAGAATAAGGATCGGTCAGCATGGACGCTGCGGGAACCTGGACAAAGTTGGCACCACCATCGATCGAGGTTTCCACAATCGCGCCATCCCAGCACGCGGCCGCGCCATTGTTTTCGATGGTCCGGTCGCTCTGGAATTGCAGCGTCACCGGATTCTGCCCGCTCGGCACTGCGATCGGCACGGTGGTCAGACGCTGATCACTGACGGTAATCACATCGACCGCCAGCAAGGAACGGCCGGAACCGCCAAACGGTCTTTGCGTGCTGACCGTCCAGGTTGACGCACCCGAAGAACCCGTAGTTGCCCATCCTGCCGGCAGTGCTGCACTACTGTTCAAGTTCTCGCTGAAAACCACATTGGCAAACGAGCCCGATGCGCAATCACCGGGCGCTGCTTGCGTACTGAAGCTGAACACGGTGGATGCCGGACCGGGGCCGCAGGTGTTGGTCGGACTCACCCTCCAGAACAAAGTGCTGTTGGATGGCAGATCAACGTTCGGTGTAGCCGTCGTCCCAGTGACCGTGGTGTTGAACACTACCGTCGTGAACCCCACATCGCTGGCAACCTGAAGGTTGTACGACTCGGTATTGCTGCCAGTCCACTGAAAAGTCGGTCGCAGCGGCTGATTGATCGCGCTGTTCGCGGGTGTGGTCAGTGTCGGTGCCGGCGGAATGGCGGTGACCACATTGAGGCCCACCGTTGTCATTCGAGGAGTAGCCGGGGCAGAGGTTCCATCGATCTGGATCGTGTAGCTACCCGCTGCAACCGTTGCGGTGTTGCCGATGGTCAGCGTACTGGTGTTGGGCAGCGTGGGGACCGGATTTGGCGTAAACAACGCGGTGGATGGCGCCGGGTTGCCTGATGCCAGCAATGCCACCGGGCTGTTGAAGCTCGCGATCGAATTCAGATTTACCGTATAGCTGGCATTGGCCGGCGTGCAAATGGATTGGTTCGCCGGCGAGGCGCCCAGGCTAAAGCCGGGTGTGCCGCATTCATTGAATCGAAACGAGCCAACGCGCAGTGTCCAATTCGAGCCCGTGACCGGGACATACTCGTTGACAACCCAGAACGTGCAGTCATCAGTAGGGTCCAGATTGATCGACGAGTAATCACCCCAGCGTTGCGAGCCGGTCTGCGAACCGGTGCCAGCGATGATCTCGCCCTCACCCTGCGGCATTGTGCCCAATGCATCCGAGCTCAGGCGACCGGTATAGCGAATGCTGGGGAACACCGTGCCGCTGGACGCGCTGTAGGCCATGCCGATGTTGCCGGCCGAGTCCATCGCCGCGGAAGCCATCCAGCGATGCACGCCATCGGTAGCACCGGGGGCGAACGTACCCTCTTGAAAGATCACGGGCAAAGCGTTGGGGCTGCGGATTTCCCACCAACGGATACCAGCGATTCCGGTAACTGCCTCCACTGACTGATTGGTGACCAGGGATTCGTGCGTCCCGAAATTGCGGTAGGCGAGGCGGTGCAGAGGACGCTGCCGATAAGACAGGATGTCGATCTTGGTGGTGGTACCAGGCTGAACGATGCAGTCGCGCGCAGCGGGCGTGCACGGGAAAATCGTGTCGTAGGCAGCGATAGGAATGGTATTGGCCAAGGTGAAGCTCGAAGCCGCCGGGGTAACGAAGTCGGCAACGAATTTCCAAAGCGTCAGCGCGTCTTGGGTCGCACCATACGGGCCACCGTTGTCCATCGACCCGACATAATAATTCGGACTTCCAACCGGCGGCAGATCGATGCCATCCAAATCGGCCGGCAGCAGTCCGTCGCCCACGTTAAACGCCGCCGCGCCGGGTGGAACCAGGAACGAAACAAGCGTTGGTGCCGGATTGCCCACCAACATCTGCGCACGATCCACCGCATACGCGCCTACGCCGGCGAAAGGACCGCCACCGAATTCACGGGTACTGATGAAATAGGCATTTGGCCAGATTCCGTACTTGGGATAGTCGGGGAAGTTGCTGCCAGTCGAAAATGCATAGCGAAAGTAAGTGCCCGTGGGATCTGGCCCGGTTGACAGTGCGACGCAGTTGAAAAAACCCGGCCCAGCTGCGGTGAACTGAGTCAGCAACCAGCGGTCTGCAAGCTGGTCATAAAGGATTACCGGATCGCCCGCGTTCTCGGTCTGGCAGGCGCCACCGAACCCTGCCCAAAGCGTGTTTGTGGCAGCCGGTCCGAACAAAGATGTGCCGGTCTTGTTGAAAATCTGGAATGAAAGATTGCTCATGGCCACGTAATGATTGGGACCCACATCACCCACGGGATCTGGTGGCGAAACTCCGCTGATGTTGGACTGCGCGTTGAAACTTACGATCGGCGCAGGGATCAGCGGAATGGCAGCAAAGGCCTGTACCAGCGGATCTCGATCCTGCGGTCCGGCAGGAATATTGATGTGCGAACTGGGGTCGATCATCAGACCGCCGAGCTCTGATTTCCCTCTGGGTGGTAGCACCACCATATCGCGCAGTGGTGGCGACACATCAAAGCGCACCGCGGTGGAACTGCCGCGAAACACGCCGGCGGTTACGGCGTCGCCGTTGTTTTGCGCAAACGCCGCTGCGCTCGCCATCACAGAACTGACAGCCGCGAACACCCACACGGAAAGCAGCTTTCTGGTTCTTCCTTTGCCTTGAATCATCGCCATGGACTCCCGTCTATGAAATCGGAAATGTGCACACCCAAAGCCGCGTTCGACGCGTTTCGAGCAGGCACCAAGACTTACCCCACCCCATCGTTATCCTGCGCAGAATAGCCCGAAATCGACGCTAGTTGAAACTGCAGGTCGTCACGAGCAACCACCGCACCCATTCAGCTCCCCCGCCTGAACGCAAACTGGCCACTCGATTGTGCCCACGCCGCTGCCTCCTAGGCCAGGTCCAGCAGATACAACGCGTAGACCAACACGCAAGCACTGTCGAACAACGCCGCAGCACGCAGACCACGGGCGTAGGGTCGATTCCAGTGCATTGCCACCATGGTCACCAGGCCCGCCTTTTCAATCAATGCAGCGATCATGATGGGCGCCCGCGCCTCGGCGTGCCCAGCGGCGTAAACCAGCAGCGCTGCAATGCTGAATACCACCAGCCCCCAATGCCGGGCGAAGAACAGTCCGCTCGGATCGTCGATGCTCATCTTGTGCAAATGCTTCAAGCTTGAGGCTGGAAACATGAACTGCACGATCGGAACCGCGGTAATGACGCCGCTGATCAGCAATACCGCAGAAATGTGGTCGGCAACTATCATGCGGAAATCACTCCTCGACTCTGGCAGGTGCATCCGTTACAGATTCTCGCAGCTGCATGGTTGACGGCAACAGCAATTGAAATTCGGCACCCGGATCGCGATTGACGACTTCGACATCGCCGCCCATCGCGCGGGCAAGCTGACGTACCAGCGCCAGTCCAATGCCGGTACCGGGGGTCTCCCGGGTCAGCTCACTTCCGGGACGATAGAACAAGGAGAAGATCTTGCGCATCTGCGATTTCTCCACACCCGGACCATAGTCGCGCACGCTGATCACGAGTCGACGCTCGCCACGCGCATGCACGCCGATCTCAATCATCCGATGCTGCGCTCGAGCGGAAAACTTGAGCGCGTTGTCGACCAGATTGATCACAATCTGCACCAGGGCATCGGCATCAACCAGAACCTCGCGTCGCGCGCAGTCGGGCGCGATCTCAAAGGCGCAGGCAAAACCGGAACGCTCGATCTGCTGCGAAAGCTTGGAACGCAGTACATCCAGCAGGGCAGAGACGGGCACCGGTTTGAGATCGAGCCGCAGCTCGTTGCGTTCCATGCGTGCCAACTGCAGCACGTTGGCGATCAGCCGCGTCAGGCGCTCGCTCTCATCGTGGATAAAGCGGTAATACACTGACTTCTTGTCTTCACTGGCCCAACCGGCGTCGAGCATCTCGGCATACATCCGGATCGACGTCAGCGGCGTGTTCAGCTCATGGCTTACCGCCGAAACGAAGTCCTGCTGTTGGCGTCCCAACAGAATCTGTCTTACACCGAGGCGATAGAGCAGGACAAAACCGACTACCAGAACCGAAAGCAGCAGTGCACCAGCCCAATTGATCAGCCGCCCCGCCGGACCCGCAGGCAGATGATTGATGTTCCACAGCAGCAGAAAATCTCCCATAGGCGCCGACAGTCGCGCCTGATGCAACAATTCACCCTGCAACCCATCAGCGCCGTCCACACCACCCAGCTGCGCTGGACTGCGCGCGAACCGCACGACACCATGTTGATACGCCACGGCCAGGTCGCTCATCTGAGCAAGTGCTGTCTCTTCAAATACGTCAACGATTGCGGCATCAAGAAAGGCATTCTGGTCGATGATTGCGCCCTGAATCGTACGTTGCCCGTTGCGCCACACTTTGCGATACAAGAGGCCATAGCCGCTGTCGAGCAGACTGAATTCAAACGGATCGACCTCGCTTTCAAAAATCCGAACTCGGCGCGCATCGACTGCGTTGTCGAGACTGTGCCGCTGAGGCTGCTGCTCGACCACCGCAGACTGTTCGGTGCGCTTGGCCCGTGCCTGAACCTTCGATTTGAGCTGCGGCTGGCTGGCATCGGTCGAATTCTGCGTAACGTATTCGTCGGCCGCGCGCTGATAGTTTTTCGCCAGTTGCAAGTCGTCGACGCGACCGAGCTGGTTGCGCGCAGTTCGCGCAGCCTGCTCGCCCGGTGCCTTCAAATCATCAAACGCCGCCGGCGAAGCGATCTGCTGCGTCGGGCTCGCCTGTCCGCGATTGGAGTTCGCAGCAGAGGCTTCAGAATCGGGCAGCGCAGTTTGATTGATAGCGGCCACAAGTCGGACGTCCGGCGCTGCCAGCGATGGTTGAGATACGAGCAGCCGGTTGCGGTTAAGCACGTCGAGCATGCTGTCACGCAGCGCGATGCGCTGGCCAATCTCGATCGCACCGAGTCCCCATCGATCGGGGTTGGAAAGATCGACAGGTAGCAGCGGTGTGCTGAACGCGCCCCCCGCATCGATCTGGAAGTAGCCAATCAGACCTGGCAGCGAAGACTGCACCGGATAGCGCGCAAGCGGTGAGCGCTGCAGAAGCGTGGAAGTACTTGGATCGCCGGTGAGGACGACAAACTCGTAGTCGGCGTAGCCGCGTGCTTCCTCCGTGTCGATCATCCGTTGCACTGCCGCGTCAATACGCCGGCCAAGCTCATCTGCCAGCGTGCGGTACTGATGAAAGGTCTCCCACTTCAGCTGGTGCCGCGTCTGATCGATCAGCACAGCGCTCGGCACCATGAGGGCGACAAACAGCAGCGCAAGAAACATGCGCAATCTGCCCAAGCTCAGACTATGGCTCAGCGGCTTGGCCATCTCAGGCGCTCGCCCATCTATAGCCTCCGCCGCGAACGGTCACTAGGTGTCGGGGCTGCCTGGGATCACGCTCGATCTTGCGGCGAAGGTTGGCAATGTGGATATCCACGGTACGCGTCTCGATCTCGAGGTGACGCGCATAACCCCAGACCTTGTTCAGTAGTTCTTCACGCGATACTGCCCGTTCGCTGTGCGTGTGCAGATAGCGCAACATCTCGACCTCACGCCGCGTCAGGTGTGCAATTTGCCCCCCGACGCACGCGCTCAAATTGGCCAGGTCGAGCTGAGCTCCATCTGCGAGTGAAATGACTTCGGGGCTCGCCAGACCTACACCGGATCGACGCAGTACCGCTTGAACGCGCAGCACCAGTTGCGCCACCGAAAACGGTTTGGTCACATAGTCGTCGGCGCCGAGTGCGAGCCCGTGAATCGCATCCTCATCAGAGCATTTTGCGGTGAGCATGATGATGGGTTGCTCGCGATCCACTTCGCGGATAGCAGCGCAGATCTCGAATCCATTGCGCCCCGGCAGCATCACATCGAGCAGAATCAGGTCGAAGGTTCCATCCAGTGCGCGGGCCAGCCCGAGCGTTCCGTCAACGGCAAACTCAACTTCAAAGCCATGGTAAACGAAGACATCGACCAGACCGGTTCGGATTGCCGTTTCATCTTCAACAATGAGGATTCGCGGTTTTCGTTGCACACGGATACGCGGGATGGGGACGGGACTTGCGCGAGCGTAGCAACCCGCGGACCGCAAAGCTTGTAAATCTCTTGTAAAGCTGACTTCGAGGAATTTGCAGATTCGGGCCTATTGCCCAGCAACGCCTGCACCTAACCTGTGCTTCCACCACCACCGCACGCACAGGAGTCTGTCATGCAGCACACGTCATGCATCACCCGTTGCCTGGTCACCGCACTTGCCCTATGGGCGTGCACATCGCTCTCCCCGGCGCTAGCCAAGGAGCCGGCGGAATTGCGTAACCCGTCTATCGACATGCAAGGCTATCTGCAAATCTCGCGCGCGGCTGCGGCGCACCGCGAAAGTCGACGCGTCAGCGAACTGGAGTTCCTGCGTCTCAGCCGCGAGCCCGGAACCATTATTCTTGATGCCCGAAGCAAGGAGAAATTTGACTTGCTGCACGTGAAGGGCGCGATCAATCTGAGTTTCCCCGACATCTCGGTGGACAGCCTTGGGCTTGCCCTTCCTGACCCGAATGCGCGCATCCTGATCTATTGCAACAACAATTTCAGCAACGCGGAACGCCCGTTTCCGAGTAAATTGGCGCGTGCGTCGCTCAATCTTTCCACTTTTATCTCGCTCTACACCTACGGTTATCGCAACGTGTACGAGTTGGCGCCGCTGATCGACATCGCCGCTTCGAAACTTCCTTTCGAGTCATCGACAGCGGATCGCAGTTCTGCAATCGGCTCCCGATAGCGTTGCCGGTGTCAACAGGCTGGTGTGGCTCCACGTTCACTTGATTCCCGTCGCAACCACGCATGATGCGGTGAGCAAAGCGAACCGCATCGCGGTCTGATTGCAGCCCAAGGCCGTCAGTTGACAAGTTACCAAGGCACGCGCTGGTAGATCGCCGCGTTCGCCCCATACGCGCGATCGCGACCGCCATTCTTGGCCGCATACAGATTCAGATCGGCCAGGCGCAGCGATTCGCGAATCGACGTCGCATCACTCTGCGCTGCGATCTCCCACCCGATCGAGCAAGTCAAGTCCATTGACGCATTGTCTGTTGTGGCAATCGGTGTGTCGCCGACGCGGTGCAGAATGCTGCGCACAAACGATTCCGCGTCAGCATACGCATCAGGCAGCGGCACCAACAACAGGAATTCCTCACCACCCCAGCGAAATAACACGGAACTGCGCGGCGCGGAGTTCACCAGACGCCCGGCGACGGCCGTCAAAACCTGATCGCCCACGTCATGACCGAGGGTGTCATTGATTCGCTTAAAATGATCGAGGTCGATCAATGCCACCAGTGTGCTTGCACCCTGGGCAAGCAGCGCACGCGTGGCGATTTCAAAATAACGGCGATTGTGCAGTCCGGTCAATTGATCGGTGACACTCGCGAGCTCCAGGGCCTGGGTTCGCTCACGTATCTGCCTTTCCAAGGCAAGCGCGCGCGCCCGCAGCTGGCGATCGCGCCATCGCACGATCAGCCAGACGCCAACTACCAACGCAACTGCATAAAGCGCGAGCGCCCAGCCGCGCTGGTACCAAGGCCTATCCAGATGGAAGCCAAACCGGTTAGTCCGACTGTGACGGTCGAAAATATCGCGGGTTTGCACCTCCAGTACGAAATCCCCGCCAGGGACAAACCCGAGCTCCCGCACCGATCGTTTCGACCATTCGCCCCACTCGGGTTCAACAGGCAACAGGCGTGAGCGAAACTGCGCATCGTCGGCACCCACGTAAACCGAACCGGCAAAGCGCAAAGCGAGCGACTGCGGCGCCACGCCGAGGTGCAGCGCGTCGCTTCCCATTGACGACTCAACGCTGCCGGGAGCGCGCTCAAGTTCGACGCGCGGCGGCAGCAATGACGGCAGCACGCTCTGCAATTCGGGTCGATGTCGATAGACCGCATCACTGGTGGTAACCCAGATCGTGTCATCGGTATCGCGAAAAAGAGCGCGCGGCCAAGCGCCACGCGGGATACGCGCCAGTGGCGAAGTCTGCTCGTTCCATCCCTCAGCACCCAGCTGCAACATGCGGTAGCGGTCATGCTGCACGACAATCACCCGATGCTTGTCCAATGGCAGCGAGGAACGCACCTCTCCATTCCGACGGGGCAGCAGCAGGTTCAAGGCAGCATCGGGAATGAAGCGGCGCTGAGCATTGTCGAATCGAAACAGCCCGCTGGTTGAAGCAAACACCAGTCCGTCCGGAAATGCGATGGGTCTGACCGGTCCGGGCGATACTCCGGCGGCATCCGAAAAGTCCTCGACCTGTGTCGATTCTGGAGACCAGGTCTGGTTTGCGTCGAGCTTCCAACTCATTCGAAACAGTTGCCGGGCAGACCGGCTGGCAAGCCACACGGTGGATGGTCCCTCGGCAACAATGCGTCGAATCTCCGAACTGATGCCGGGCACGTTGCCAACCGCGCGCCAGCCATCGACGCCGTGTTCCATCATCCACGCGCCATGCTCGCCGCCGACCAGCAGTCGAGCCGGTACGCCATCCATGAAACACGCGACGTACGACAGCCGTTTATCCAGTTGTCGCGATCCCGAGCTCTCCAACGCATACAAGCCGTCGGTAGAGGTCACAAACAACGCATTTGCTGATTGGGTAACTTCGAACAGACTGGTTCCGATCAGCGCGAATGGCTCAGCGCGGGCAAATCCGCCCGTCCCCGACTCGACTCGGAAAATGCCGGCAGACGACACCAGGTACATGCGACCGTCGAGGCGCCCAACGCCCTGCGGCATGCGCGGCAATCCATTATCGATATCGAAACGACTGACTTGGCCTGGCCATTCAATCATCGCCAGACCGTAATCGCGTCCGAGCCAGAGTCCATCGGCTCCGGTCGCCAGCAAACTGAAAATGCGTGCGTTGTCGAGTCCGCTCTGATTCGCCAGGATTCCCTGCAGCGCACCGTCTGGTTCGAGCAAGAACAAGCCGCCGTACCGGGTTGCCACGGCGTATTCCCCGGACGGCAGCGCAGCCACCGCCGACGGCCTTGCCTGGGCCAGTTGCTGAGCGACTGTCGTCTGCAGTGTGACTTCTCGAACCGGCGTCCGCGACGACCACAATCTCAATACACCATCGTTGCACAGGGTTACGAGATGGGTGGCTGACTTTCCGAGTACGCAGTTGCCGGCGCCAATCAAGCGCTCGCTGCCGGGTATCACGTAGGCTGGGTTTCCGGCCAGCAAAATCAGGCCAGCTCCGGGATCGAGAATCACGGCAGACGCGTCGAGCAAGGCGCCTTGGCGCATCTCCCCCAGCGCGGTATACGCCATTTCCAAACGTTGTCCGTTCCAGCGGTAAGCGCGCTCGCGGTCGACAAACCATGTCATCGTGTCATTCGCAAGTACGGTCCAGAACTCGCCGAAGGGCTGCTCCAGTTTCGCCGACCAGTCGCGCAGAGAAACAAATTCACCACCGAAATGATCAAAGTAACCCAGATCGTTGACCGCCCCCAGGAACACGCGCCCATCGTCGCGCGCGGCACTGGCCAGAACGCTGCCGCGAACCGGATTCCAGGTACGCCAGCCGGTGCCATCAAGACGCAACAAGCCTTCGTTATTGGATACCAGCAGCGCGCCGTCGGCGGCGCGTTCTATATCAAACGCCTGCGCACCCACTGGCGTAGCCGGCGAGTCGAAAACGGATGGAGAAAAGGTCTGAATCAACGGCAGGCCCTGCTCGGGATCGGCAAGCGCATGCACATTGCCCAGCACAATCAACAGCGCGCTCGCGATCGCACATGAGTTCCTTCGCGAGCTGCTTCGACTGCCCGATTTTTTGCCGCCTGCAATGGGCTTGATCAGCGTGGAATCGCTGGCATTGGTGAAGCCGACCGGCATGTGCACCTCCCTATCCAACTTCACCTGCACGATAGCAAACGCCTGCGCAGGCAGCGCCAGCCGCGCATTCCAACAGCGCTGCATTACGCGCTCGTGGCGCTCGGATGCACCCGCGGGAAAACCACATCAAATCGCACCCCTTTGTCCGGTTGGGTAGTCAGAGTGATACGTCCGGCCAGTGCCTGGGTGACCAGGTTGTAGACGATGTGCATGCCCAGGCCAGTACCTCCGGATTCGCGACGCGTGGTGAAGAATGGCTCGAAAACCCGTTCCGCAATATGGGCCTCCATGCCCTGACCGTCGTCTTCGTAACGGAGTCGCAGCAGCTGCTCCTGCTGCTCAACGCTGATACGAAGTTCACCT
>JANMSL010000642.1:0-12157 GCA_031389245.1 Lysobacterales bacterium
CACCGAGGCCGATGTCCGTATTGCCGCCGGCAGCGTGCTTGAGATACCCAAGGCAGGCGCCGAGGCGTATGCCGCGCGTTGCCGCAGCGGCTTGTTGGCGCAGCGCAGCGTGGAGCTGCACGAGGCGCGTAAACCTGCCGGTGCCATGCGGCCGATGATTGCCAACCGCGGCGCGACGAATCGAGGCAACGGTCGCACGCATCTGGTGCGCAGGGGCGAAACCTTGCACGCGATCGCACGCAAGTTTGGTTGTGGCGTTGCGCCGGTCGCCGCCGCCAATGGCCTGAGCGCGCCCAACTATTTAATCCGCGCCGGGCAGCGGCTGACCGTGCCGAGTTGCGGCCGCGCCTGATCCAGTCGTGTCTTGGTGGCTTCGAGCCATCGCAAAATCGTAGCGTCCCAGCCATGACTTAGGGCACATGCCCTATCGTCCAGTGATCGGTAGTATTTACTTAACACTACCAGTCACTTGATGTTATGACGCCATGACCGATACCGAGCTGCATTCACGCAAGTTCCAGAAGGAGCTCAGCGCCGGCACTGTTTCGTTGGTTTTGTTGTCCGTGCTGGGTCACTCGTCCAGGCCGCTGTATGGCTACCAGATCGCCAAGCAGCTGGAACAAACCCAGGATGCGTTGCTGTCCAGCAAGCAAAGCGCGCTGTATCCGGTGCTGCGCAATTTGCACGCAGCAGGGCTGTTGGACAGTCTTGTTGAACCCTCAGTCGACGGACCGCCGCGGCGCTATTACACGATCACTGCGATGGGTCGGGAAGTGCTGCGCAGCTGGACCGACACCTGGTCGTCCGCCCGTGATTCTGTCGATGCCATCCTCGAAGGAAAATTCCAATGAGCACTGCACCTCCGACCACCATTGCCGCCTATCTCGATCAGCTGCGTGAGGCCCTCAAGGGTGCCGATCCAGCCCTGATACAGGATGCGCTCTACGACGCGGAAGAGCACCTGCGCTCCGAGCTTGCGGAGAACCGCGGCATCAGCGAAACGGATCTGCTCGCACGCATGGCCACCACCTATGGCGTGCCAGAAGAAGTCGCCGAGATCTACCGCGACAAGGAAATCCAGATCACGCGCGCACTGCGCACGCCGCCGCGCAAGCCAGCGCAGTCGATGCTCGGCAGCTTCTTTGGTGTGATCGCCGATCCGCGCGCGTACGCCAGTCTGTTCTACATGGCGCTGTCGCTGGCCACAGGTATTTTCTACTTCACCTTTGTAGCCGTGGGGTTGAGCCTGTCGGCCGGGCTGGCGATTCTGATCATCGGCATTCCGGTCGCGCTGTTATTTCTCGGCCTGGTACGCGTGTTGTCGCTGGTGGAGGGCCGCATCGTCGAAGTCATGCTGGGCGAACGCATGCCCAGGCGCCCGGCGTATGCCAATGCGGCCACCGGCTTCTGGGCCCGCATCGGCGATCTGATCACCGACCCCTACACTTGGACGACGATGTTGTACTTCATCATGATGCTCCCGCTTGGCATCCTCTACTTCACCGTCGTAGTGACCGGACTGTCGGTATTTGCGGCCTTCGTTGCCGCCCCGTTCGTGCGCATGTTGGATGGCTCAAATTTTTCGGGACTATTCATTGATGGCATCGAAGTAACCAGCAACTGGAACTTCTTCCTCGGCGACGTCTGGTTGCCGCTGATCTTTGCGACCGGTGTGCTCGGCCTGTTCGTCATGCTGCATCTGGCGCGTGGCGTCGGATATCTGCATGGCCAGATTGCCAAAGTGCTGCTCGTGCGTTCCACCGCCAATTGACTTGACTGCGAGACTCGCCCCGTCCAACGCGTGCATTGAGTCCGGGCGAGCCTCGCGGGGCAAGACAAGTTTGATTGGAATATCGAAGTCTTAGGCAGGGGTGTCGCAATTCATGCAAGCAGCTGCTTGATAACGCCCCAGCTGGCAAGAACTGTCAGGCCGAGCCAACCTAGCGTTCCGACCATGAATCCAATGCTGCGCTTGTTTGCCGCCTGCCAGTAACCGAACAGGAACAACGCGCGGCCGACAACCCAGATGTAGCCGAGCACGGTGACATAGATCGGTGTCAGCGGGTTGTACATCGCGGCCAGCCAAAGTACCGGTAGAAAAATTACCGTGGCCTCAATAGTGTTCATATGCGCGCGGAAGGCGAGCTCGAATCCCTCTGGTCCGCTGGTGGCAGGTGCTTTGACGCCATACTTCCCGCGCGCGTTGCCGACAGCGTAGGTAGCGATGACCAGCAGAAGGATGTTGAGCAGAGTAATCAGCGCAGGTTGCAGGTGCATGGCGTTCCTTTGAAGGGTGTGATGATGAAGCGCTGCACTGCACCCGAAATGCACGCCGAATACAAGTGTTGAATGCGCCCCACTCCGAGGGCAACTGCAATAGGTGCGGTTGCTGGTCGTACAATCCGGGCATGAACTCGCACCATCCCGCAATTGCTGATAGCAGTGATACATCCGAATGCGCCGTGCTGGGCAACATGCGCCTGTGGCTGGAGCGCGCGGTAATTGGTCAGAATCTCTGTCCATTCGCCAAGGCAGTGCACGCCAAGAATCAGGTTCGCTGGGTGGTGAGCACGGCCGAGGATACGCAGGCGCTGATGGACGATCTGGTGCGCGAACTACGCTTGCTCGCAGACGCAGACCCGGACGTGGTCGACACCACACTGCTGATCCATCCGCGCGTGTTGCAGGACTTTCTCGACTACAACGATTTTCTGGAGCTGGCCGAAGCCGCCGTGACCGAACTGGATCTGGACGGAGCGCTGCAAGTGGCGAGTTTCCATCCCGAGTATCAGTTTGCCGACAGTGCTGCCGACGACATCAGCCATGCCACCAATCGCGCGCCGTATCCCACATTGCACCTGTTGCGAGAAGCCAGCATCGATCGCGCCGTCGCCGCGTTTCCCGAGGCCGAAGCGATCTTCGAACGCAATATCGAAACATTGCGGCGCCTGGGTCAGGACGGTTGGCGCGCGCTGTTTACTTAGCGGTGGTCACGCGGGCGAAGCGGTTGTAGGACGCACCGCGGCACGGGCTCTCGGGTGCAGTGTGTCGCGCCCGGGTGCGCTCCTACCGTAGGAGCGGACCTGGCCGCGATCTGCTCTGCCGAGGTGTCGGGAGTTCGCGCCCGGGTGCGCTCCTACAAGGGCCAACGCCTCTGCGCCGGGCATCGAGTTGCGAAGCCCTCAAGGCGCAGGCAGGATCAACCGCGGGATCTTCGCCGCAGACAACGCACTTTCCAGCGCGGCAATTTCGTTGCGCTTGAGCGCGTCGATATCGGCAAGCAGCGCATCCAGTTCGCTGGACAGTTCGGCCCAACGTTCGCGTTGGCCTTGCGGCGGCGGGCGATCGGACTGCAGCGCGAATGCATACAGGGGCGAGATCTGCGAGTAGAGCTGCGCGCCACCTGGGAAAGACAGGATGTCGTAGACGACTTCGGCCTTTGGGTTGTGCAGCTTGGCTTCGATGGCATCGCTGCGATCGACCACTGATTGCGCGGCTTTGACCACTTCCGGCTGGCGTTCCTTGAGTCGCGTGACGATGTCCGCGCTTTGCTCGCGTGCGGCACGAACCAGGTCGATGGCATCGGCATTGCGATTCAACGCATCGCGCAGCGCGAGCTGGAACTCCAGAGCAGCCGTCCTGTCGTCGATGCTGGCCGTCGACTCGGGATCGGAGCGAACTTCGATACTGCCGGTCGACACCCGGTCACCGTGAATCAGTCGCAACGCATACACGCCCGGCAACACCGCGGCGCCTTCCTCTGGATCTCCAAGATCGACCTTGGCGCGCACGGGAATGCGCGCACCTTCGTGGCGCAGATCCCAGATCACGCGGTGCAATCCGGCGTCGAGCGATAACGCGGCCTTGGGCGGCGCTGCCGGTTCGTCGGCATCGTCCTCAGGCCAGCGTGCGGGCTTGGCGTCGCTGCGCAGTGTGCGCACCAACAGTCCAGACCCGTCGCGAATCTCGAGCGTGAGCGGTTTCGCTGATTCTTCTTTCAGCCAGTAACTGATCCGCGCGCCATCGGGTGCATCTTCGATTTCACCCTGACTGTCCCAGCGCCAACCCTTGCGTAAGTGCACAGCCGGTTTTGACGCCAGCAGATGCAGATCGCGCTCACGCGCGGCCGCATCGAGATCGCGCAGGGCGCTCACGTCGTCGAGGATCCATACCGAGCGACCGCGCGTTCCCAGAACAAGATCGTCATGTCGGGCCTCGATATCCACCACGGCCACTGGCGGCAGGTTCAACTGCAGTGATTCCCAGTGCGCGCCGTCGTCGTGGGAGACGAATACACCACGTTCGCCGCCGAGATAAAGCATGCCGGCAAGGCGCTCGTCCTCGCGAACGACGAATACGTGCATGTCTTCGGGCAGCCCCATCGTGATGCGCTTCCAGCTGCGGCCATAGTCACGCGTGACGAAAACGTGCGGCCGGAAATCGTTGATGCGGTGTGCGTCAATGGCCGCGTACGCAACCGCGGCATCACGCCGCGATGGCTCGATTGATTCCACCGTCGCCCACTCCGGCCAGGCTTTGCTGGTGACGTTCGACCAGGTCGCGCCGTCGTCGCGACTGAGGTGGATCAGGCCATCATCGCTGCCGACCCAGATCAGCCCTTTCTGCAGCGGGGATTCCGCAATCGAAAAGATCGTGTCGTAGATTTCCACTCCGGTGTTGTCGCCAGTGATCGGGCCGCCCGACCATTTCTGTTTGCTCTTGTCGTTGCGCGTCAGGTCAGGGCTGATCGCGTTCCATGTGCTGCCCTGATCGCGGCTGCGCAGCAGCACGTTGGCGCCGTGGTAAATCACTTTGCTATCGTGTGGCGAAGCGGCGATGGGCGCCGTCCACTGGATGCGATACTTCAGGTCCTCTGCGCCATGGCCGGAATTGTTGAACGGGTAGGCGCTGATGTTTCGATAGTCGCCGCTGCCTTCGACGTGGTGCGAAATATAGCCGCTGTACTCGCCCGCATAGGCGTGGCCGACGTGGCCGCGGTCATAAAGAAAATCTCCGGCTTCGCCGCCACCGGCGTAAATCCAGTTGGCCAATGTATTGCCATCATCGAAGCGACTGTTGGACGAGCCACTGAATGTGCCTTCGTCCTGCATGGTGCCACCGACGTGATAGGGAACGCGATCATCCACATCGATGTTGTACAGCTGCGCCAGTGGCAGTCGCGGTGCGAACCAGGTCTTGCCGCCGTCGCGCGAAAGGTCGATGCCGCCGTCGTTGCCCACGATGATACGACGTGTGTCGGTCGGGTCGATCCAGACATCGTGATGATCGCCATGCCGAGTGCCATCGATTTGCTGGACCGTTTTGCCACCGTCGATGCTGCGCAACAACGGTACCTGCGGAAACCAGATGATGTCTGCGTTGCGCGGGTCGATCGTCAGCGTTGAGAAGTACCAGTTGCGCTGTTGCAGTGCGCGCTGCGCATTTTGCCGCTTCCAGGTTTCACCGCCGTCATCGGAGCGGAACAAGCCGCCTTCCTTTGCTTCAATCAGCGCGTACAGGCGCAGGCTATCGCTGGGTGCGATCGCGATGCCGATCCTGCCCCATTCGCCCTTGGGCAATCCTTCGGCCTCAATTTTCTGCCAAGTGTCTCCACCATCACCGGAGCGATACAGTCCGCTGCCCTTGCCCGCGGTGCTCAGGTGCCAAGGTTGGCGGCGCGCCTGCCACATTCCGGCAAAAACGATTGCGGGTCGTTGCGGGTCGATCGCGATATCCGAGGCACCGGTATCGGCATCCACTTTCAACACTTGCTGCCAGGACTTGCCGCCATCGCGGGTGCGATAAACGCCGCGATCCGGGTTGGGGCCGAATGGCGAGCCGAGCACCGCGGCGTAGGCGATTTCGGCATTGCGCGGATGCACTGCCATCGTGCCGATCTGGCCCTTGGTTTTCCACACGTGCTGCCAGGTCTTGCCGGCATCGCGCGAAACAAAAATGCCAAGGCCGATGGCGACGTTGCCGCGGATATTGGCTTCGCCCGATCCGACGTAGACGACACTGGGATCGCTCGGCGCCAGCGCAATCGAGCCGATCGACTGAGTGACCTGCTGATCAAAAATCGGTGCCCAGTCCTGGCCGCCATTGCTTGATTTCCATACGCCGCCCTGTGCTGTGGCCGCGTAGTAGGTCAGCGGGTCGCCTGCAATACCCGATACGCGTGTGATGCGCCCACCAATTGCCGGGCCGATTTCCCGGTACACAATTCCTTTCCAACGATCATCGGGCTTGGCATCGGCGTGGTTGCGTTCGGTGGACTCGGGTTCGGCGTGGATGCTTTGGCAGAACGAGCTTGCGGCAAGGAGTACGAAAAATAGTGTGATCGAAAGTCGCATTGCGTTGTCCTGTTGGCTTGGGCCGAACGCTAAGGCGTGCCGATGGCCTGGGTCAAGCACCGAGCTGGCCGTGCATCGGCTCAGCACTGACTGCGCTCGCGCTGACGGCGCCTTTGCGCCGCTGTCAGACGATCATGCGCACGACAATCGCGCTATCTCTATGCCTTCGCGCCCGCGCGCAACTGTTCCAGGTCGCGCATGCGTTTTTGCGCGTAGTCCCAGTTGTCACGTGTTACGGCGGCGAGCAGGGCTTCGCAAATGGCCATCAGTGCTGCGCTGGAATCCCACACCGAGGGCACCACGACACGTGCCGGCAACACATGCTTGGCGACTTTGGCGATCGGTGACAGCCACTGGTCAGTGATCAACAGCACGCGCACCTGCTTTGCTGCGGCCAATTCGGCCAGTCGCAGCAAGGAAGCCTGGTAACGACGAATATCGAAAATCAGCAACACATCGCGATGATCCATGTCGAGCAACTGGTCCCGCCAATTGGCTTCCTGATCCTGCAGATGCCTGACGCCTGGTCGAATGATGCACATCTGCACCGACAAGTAGCGCGCCAGTGCATCGGTGAAGCGTCCGCCGATCATATGAACTCGATTCTTTCTATCGCCAAGCAACCGTACGACCTGTTCCACTTCCTGCGCGGAGAGGTTGGCAAAGGTCTCTTCCACATTGCGCGCCACCGCCTCACCCAACGCGATGTGGGCATGCACCTGCGCCTTTTTTCCGGCACTGCGCAGCGCCACGGGTTTTTGCAACGGAGAGCTCAGCTGCGCGGTTAGTTCGTCGCGTAATCGTCGTTGGAAATCGACGTAGGACTCGAAACCCAAACGCGCCACCATGCGCAGCACCGTGGGCGTGCTGACCCCGACCGTACGTGCAAGATCGGTGGCGCTCTGCAGTCCCGCCATCGGATATTCGGCCAGCAATCGGTGCGCCACCCGGCGTTCGGTCACCGGGAAACTGCCCAGACTTTCGCGCAACTGATCGACGACGGTCTGCGTCATGCGCAATCTCAGCCTTTCTGCTCAAGCCGCCAACAAAAACAGTTGACAGCGATGTCAGTTTGTACGATGTTTTACCGAAAGGCGCAATAGTCTCAGTTCTGTAATTCTCGTTACATCTGGTTACATTTTCACTTACGGCACTCACGGGTTGCAGGCACATGCAGGGTTTCGTCCGATCCACCGCAGCGGCACCGGTCGCGATTCTCAACCGTAAGGGTTCGGGCGCTGCCGTTCTGATCTGCGAGCATGCCAGCAACTACGTGCCACAGGGCTACGATCGGCTTGGCCTCGCGGCTGCAGATTTGCAACGCCACATCGCCTGGGATATCGGCGCGCTGGCTTTGGCCGAGCAACTATCGGCGTTGCTGGATGCACCGCTGGTGTTTGCCACCCATTCGCGACTGGTGCTCGACCTCAACCGTGACCTCGCCGCTGCCGATTCCATCGTCACCGAGAGCGAAGGCACGCTGGTTCCCGGCAATGTCGAGCTTTCGCTGACTGAGCGCCGCTGGCGTAGCGACTGGCTCTACGCACCGTTTCACGCGGCGATCGAAACGTTGATTGACGAACGACTTTCGCATGGCCTCGCGACGGCGGTGATTTCGATTCATTCCTTCACCCCGCAGTACCACGGCGAATCACGGCCCTGGCACGTCGGCGTGATCAGTCGACGCGACCGCCGTCTGGCCGATCGCATTCTCGAATCCGTGCGCCGCGATGCCAGTCTTTGTGTCGGCGACAATCTTCCTTATGCGCCCGAGCAAGGCGTGTATCACAGCATCGACCGGCATGCCGAACGTCGCGGCCTACCCGGCGCGATGATCGAAGTGCGCAACGATCTAATCAGCAATTGTCTGGGCCAGACGCAATGGGCCGGACGGTTGGCACACGATTTCAAGTGGGCGCTGGACGGATGTACCAATAGTTCCGCGTTGGGGACGCGGCATATCACTGCAGAGGCAGCCAAACACTAGTCGGGGGAGTGCATGTCAGAGGCATCGGGCGTCACCTATACCAAAGTGGACAAAAGCTATTTCGATAAGCGCGGACTGCGCCGCTATGCCGGCGTCTGGTCGCTGTGGGCATTGGGCGTTGGCGCGGTGATTTCAGGACATTTCTCCGGTTGGAATTTTGGCCTGGCACAGGGCTGGGGTAGCCTGCTGATCGCCACCATCATCATCAGCGTAATGTACCTGGGCCTGACCTTCAGTCTCGCTGAAATGTCGCCCGCGTTGCCGCATACCGGCGGTGCCTATTCGTTTGCACGAACGGCAATGGGGCCGTGGGGCGGATTTTTGACGGGCCTTTCGGAGAACGTCGAGTACGTGCTCACGCCAGCAGTGATCGTGTTTTTTATTGGCAGTTACATGGGAAGCATTGTTCACACCGGGCCGGAATGGCAGCCACTTTGGTGGATCGGTTTTTATGTTTTCTTTGTCGGGCTCAATATCATCGGTGTCGAACTGAGTTTTCGTATTGGACTGGTCGTTACTCTGCTTGCGCTTGGCTGTTTAGTTGCGTTTTGGGCACTGTCAGTCGGCCATCTTGACTTCAATCGTTGGGCGATGAACGTGGGGCCTGGTGGCGTCGAATTGCCTGAGGGCAACGGTCCGTTTTTACCCAACGGCGTGAAGGGCGTACTACTCGCATTGCCATTCGCGGTGTGGCTGTTTCTGGCGATCGAGCAGCTGCCGTTGGCGGCAGAAGAATCGGTAGATCCCAAGCGCGACATGCCCAAGGGCATCATGGCCGGCATGTTCACACTACTGGTTTCGGCGTTCATGATCTTGTGGCTGAACTCATCCGTGGTCGGTCTGGGCGCGTTCAAACTCAGCACGTCGACCGAACCGCTGTTGGATGGGTTGCGCGCCATCTTCGGCGGTGGGTCGGATATCGCGGAGATTCTGGCGCTGGTCGCAGTGCTTGGGCTGGTCGCGAGCTTTCACACGATCATTTTTGCCAAGGGCCGACAGATCTACTCGCTGAGTCGAGCGGGCTATTTCCCGCAGGGACTATCCGTCACCCACGGCACTCGCCGAACACCCCATGTCGCGATGATTGCCGGCAGCGTGGTTGCACTGGTCGTGATGTTTTCGCTTTGGTACGGGCTCGGCGCGGAAAAGGCAACGGCAGTTTTTGGCACTACGCTGCTGAATATGGCAGTGTTCGGCGCCATGTTTTCGTACTTCATGCAGGGGCTGTCGTTCGTGCTTTTGCGCAAGAATCGGCCGAACATGGTGCGACCGTACCGCAGTCCCTTTGGCGTTTTGGGCGCAGTGCTGACCATGCTGATCGCGGTGGTCACGCTGTACATCCAGGTGACTGCCGACGCTACTTATCGCACCGGCATACTGTTTGTGGCTGGCTGGTTCGTGCTTTGCATTCTGTATTTCTTTTTTGTTGGACGGCATCGGCTGATTCTGTCGCCGGAAGAAGAATTCGCTCTGGACAAGAGTGGGTCGGTTCACAGTGGGTCCGGTCATTGATGCTCAACCTGCTCGGCGAACTCCCCGTCGCCCATGCAGGTAATGACCGAAGGAGCCGCGGCCTGATCCGCCGCGGCTCGTTTTTTTCTCACGGAGAATTCAATGGCTGCACCGCTGAGTTTCGCTGCACTCAAATCCGGCGTGAAGGCAGGCAGCATCGACACTGTGCTCGCCTGCATGGTGGACATGCAGGGACGCCTGATTGGCAAACGATTTCAGGCCGAGTTTTTTATCGATAGCGCCTACGAAGAAACCCATTGCTGCAACTATTTGCTGGCCAATGACATCGACATGGAACCCGTGCCGGGTTACCAGGCGGCGAGTTGGAGCAAGGGTTATGGCGACTTCATGCTCAAGCCTGACCTGGCAACACTGCGACTGACGCCCTGGTTGCCGGGTACCGCTCTGGTGCTCTGCGATGTGCTCGATCACCACACGCACAAGGACTTGCCGCACAGCCCGCGCGCGATGCTCAAGCGCCAGGTGGCCAGGCTGGCCGATCGTGGTTATCTGGGCATGTTTGCATCCGAGCTGGAGTTCTATCTATTTGACGAGAGCTACGAGGCCATCCACGCACGCAACTACCAGAACCCGAAAACCGCCGGCCATTACATCGAGGACTACAACATCCTGCAGACCACGCGCGAGGAGGGTGTGATCCGTGCGATGCGCAATGGTTTGCAGGCCGCGGGCATCCCGGTGGAAAATTCCAAGGGCGAGTGGGGACCGGGTCAGGAGGAAATAAACATCCGCTATACCGACGCGCTGACCATGGCAGACCGGCATGCGATCCTGAAGAATGCCTGCAAGGAAATCGCGATGCAGCAAGGCAAGGCCATCACCTTCATGGCCAAGTGGCGCTACGACCTGGCCGGTTCGAGCAGCCACATCCATAATTCACTATGGGACCTGAAGGGCAAAACACCGAAGTTTTTCGATGCCAAGGCAAAGTATGGAATGTCGGCGCTGATGCAGAGTTGGGTCGCGGGTCAGTTGAAATATGCGCGTGACATCACCTGGTTTCTGGCGCCGTACATCAATTCTTACAAGCGCTTTCAGGTGGGTACGTTTGCGCCAACGCGCGCGGTGTGGAGCCGCGATAACCGCACTGCCGGTTTTCGACTGTGCGGCGAGAGCAGCAAAAGCATCCGCATCGAGTGTCGCATCGGCGGCGCCGACCTCAATCCCTATCTGGCCTACACCGGACTGATCGCCGCGGGGCTCGCCGGCATCGATGAGAAACTCAAGCTCGCCGATCCTTTCGATGGCGATGCCTATCACGGCGAAGCCTTGCCCGAGGTGCCCAAGACCCTGCGCGTCGCAGCCGCTGCCTTGGCTGCCTCCAAGATGCTGTGCAAGGCGCTGGGCGATGAGGTGGTCGATCACTATCACCACACCGCGGAATGGGAACAGTTCGAGTACGACCGCCGCGTCACCGACTGGGAACTGAAGCGCGGTTTTGAACGCTACTGATTCGAACGCGTGGTCGTGTGTATCCCGTATTGGACCGTTTGCCCAGAACTGCGCTCCCACCTCCGATCGATCGGAAAGTACGATGAGCCATACAGCGAAGATCATTTCACCCGTGGACGGCAGCGTTTTCGCGGAACGTGCCTACGATGATCCGGGTGATGTACTAAAAGCTCTGGACCGGGCGGTAGCTGCGCAACGGGCCTGGCGTAACACCGCGATCGTCGATCGCGCCGGACTTTGCCTGAAGGCGGTCGACGCAATGCTGGCGATGCAGGATGACATCGTGCCGGAGCTGGCCTGGCAGATGGGGCGTCCGCTGCGTTACGGCGCAGGTGAACTGCGCGGGTTCGCTGACCGCGCAAGACACATGATCGCCATTGCGGCCGAGTCATTGGCCAATGTGGAACCGACGCCGATTGCCGGATTTCGCCGCTTCATAAAACGTGAACCTCTGGGCGTGGTCTTGGTCATTGCGCCGTGGAATTATCCGTATCTCACCGCAGTCAACGCGGTGATTCCGGCGCTGATGGCGGGCAACTGCGTTGTGCTGAAACACGCGACGCAGACATTTTTGGTCGGTGATCGTTTTCAGCAGGCACTCGACCGAGCTGGCGCCCCGGCCGGTCTGTTCCGGCATCTGTTGATCGATCATGGCCAAGCCGCGTCGATTATTCGTTCCGGTCGCGTGCATCAAGTGAACTTCACCGGGTCGGTCGCGGCCGGGCGCACTGTCGCCGCGCTCGCGGCTGAGCGCTTTCTTGGCGCAGGCCTGGAGCTCGGTGGTAAAGACCCTGCTTATGTTTGTGCCGATGCCGATCTCGAGCATGCCGCG
>JANMSL010000628.1:0-3911 GCA_031389245.1 Lysobacterales bacterium
CGATGCCACATACTTCAGCGCTTGGTGAATCGTATTGTCCGGGCAGATCAGAAAATCCGCGCCGCTGCGCGCGAGCTTGTCTGCCGAAGCGAGCATCAACTCGCCCACGCCCTGCCAGTCATCGCGATAAATGCACTGCATGTAGTCGGCCAGCGAATGCGCATGCAGTGACACTTCGGGATGCGCATGTGCACCCAGCATCTGCCCACCTTCCAGGCAGATGGTTCGATAGCAAAGCGCGGCGCCCTCGGCGGAGCAGGCGACGATTCCGATGTGTTGGGTCATGGTGGCAGCGTTGGTTTGGGGCACGCCGCGAAGTTTGTTCCGGCTTGATGAATTACGTCAACCAGCACGGCGCTTGCTGCAATGCAGAACCGGTTCTTCAGGTAGATCATTTCGCGCGAAGTTGAGTTGCCGCGGCAGAGCTGTTTTGTCGCCTTGCCCGGCATTGCTCTGCAACACGAAATCACCTCGGGTCATCGCTCCGCGAGCCATGGGCGCATAGCAGAATTATGTGTCTACATTGTGAATCAATGTGATCCGATTCGTGTACTGTGCCGGGGTCGCGTGCGCTGGGGATCGAGCAATGGGCGCTGCGACAACCACTTCGAGCCCTCTCATTCGAGTTCATCTGTGTCGAGTTCTTCTCTTTCGAATCCGTCGGTTTCGAGTCCGTCCGCGCCATGACCGTCCATCCCATGAGGAAACGTCCCATGAAGTTCACTCGTATTGCCGTTTGTCTGAGTGTTGCTCTGGTTTCTTGTGTAGGCGCTGCAAATGCAGCCGAGAGCTTGTTCGCGGTTGCTGGAAACCGGTCGCAGGTTGCCGAGCCGGGCGAACTTTTACGCAAGGCGGCTTCGGATCCAGCCAACGAGCGCATCGAAATTGTCTCGGCTCGCGCAAACCTGATCGCTGCCGACACGCGAGTGCTCAGCATGAGTTTGCCAGGCGGTATCAATGTCGACGCCAAACAGACGCAATTCGAACGGATGGAGAGCGGCAACGAAGTGTGGATCGGCCAGATCGATATGGGTCACGAAAAGCTGACTCGTTCCGACGGATTGATTGCGCTCGATGCCGCGCTCAACAACATTATTGCCGTGCGCTCGGGAAATACCCTGCTCGCGAATATCCGCATCGAGGGTCAACTCTATCGACTGGTGCCGATTGATGGCGACGCCCATGCACTGATCGAAGTGGACCAGAGTAAATTTCTGGTGGACGAAGATGAAAAAGGCTATGCCCAGATGCTGCGAAATTCGCCGCGCAGAGAGGGCGCCTATTCTGGTTTCGGCCCGGTTGCCAAGGCGATTTCGACCATTCGCGTGATGGTTGCGTTCGGCGCATCGGCGACAGCGGCTGTGGGCAACGAGCAGCAAGCGATGGATCTCGCGTTCGCGGAAGCGAACCAGGCATTGTCGGCGACCAACACCGATATTCGTTTTCAGCAAGCCGGCTCGATCCGCTTCTACACTCAATCGGAGAGCACCAATTATTCGACCATGCTGAACCGGCTCACCAATGGCGCGGATGGTTTCTATGACGCCATCGCCGGGCAACGCAACAGCAGTACAGCGGATATCGTCGCGTATGTAGCGCCGTCCAGCGCGTCGCTGTGTGGCCAGGCAGCAGGAATTGCCACCTCGAGCGCGAACGCTTACTTCGTGATGAACCCGACCTGCCTGTCAGGCAATTTCACCTTCGTACATGAGGCTGGTCATGTCGTTGGCACTCGCCACGATAACGATTCAACCACTTCGCCGTTCTCCTACGGCCACGGCTTCGTCATGTCCAGCATAAACCGTCGCACCGTCATGGCGGTCAACAATGGCCCGTGTTCGTCGTGCACGCGCATCGGCGCCTTCTCCTCGCCCGATTACACCTTGAGCGGCGTGACCATCGGCACCGCCAGCTTCAATGACAACAACCGCGTCTGGCGCAGCCGCGGTCCTACGGTAGCTGGCTTCCGCTGATGTGAGGCAAGGGCGCGGACGCCTGTCGTCAATCGGCGTCCGCGCGCATGGGGTCCTGTTGCAAACGACCGGCGCAGTGCGTCGGTCGTCGCGGCATTAGTTTGCAATGACCAGCAAGCAGCCGCAGGCTAGCGTGCGAGCTATTTGAAGACGAGATGGGCGACCTGCGTCTCCAGATCCCAGTAAATCATCGCGAGCGCCGCGAGGTCGAATGCCGCGTGCGCACACATCAGCATCCAGATCCGTCCGGTGATCGCAAAGATCGTTCCGAACACGAGCCCGAACAGCGTTGCCTGTTCGGTACCGCTCAACCCCTGGATCGCGTAGTGGGACAGACCAAACCATACCGAAGTGAGCAGCACTGCCACGACTTTGGCGGCGACACCCTGTCCGAGCAGTTTTCCGAAGCGCTCGAACAAGTATCCGCGAAACACGGTTTCTTCCCCGAATCCCGCGACCAGCATGGCCCAGATTGCGGCGGGGAGTATGGCCCGATTTCCTGCCAGGAAGTGGTACGCCTGATTGATTGGATCGGCACCAAGCAGCGGCATGACGACCGCCTTCATCAATAATTTGAAGGCAACGCCGAACACGATGCCGATCGCCACGCTGGCAATCCAGTTTTTGGGGCGCACGTAGCCGATTTCAGACCACGGCGTGCGTGACCATCGAACCCACAGCAACGTCAGCGCGGCGCCGAGCGGCACCACGACATTACCCACGAGGACATTGCCAGAGAGCACAATGATGATCACTGCAAGTATTCCGATCGGTCCGAATCCGCGCAGGTCGGCGGCGACATCGTCGCCGGCTGGCACAGTAGCCGGGGCTTCACCTGCAGCTTCAACCGCAGTTTCCGGGGTGTCCGATGGGTCGTTCGTCATGCTGGAGTCCGCATGGGAAGTGGTCGATGCAACGGCTGGGGTGGTGCCGAATGCGCGGGGAACGCTGTCTCAACCCCAGGGACGGTGTGAATCAGTCATCAACAGCGGAGTTGGTCGTTTTCAACAGCGCAGCTGGCCAACCCGCGGTTTTTCGCCCCTTATTCAGGGGGCTATCTCGGCTCCGGACTTGTTCAGAGGTTCCCCAAGTCGATAAGCGCTCATCTGCCAGCAGCAATCCGCGCCGGCCGTTGCGCTTCACTCAAACCACAATTCGATTTCGTAGCCATCCAGATCCGCAACGTAGGCGAACGGATAACCCGGAGCAAATTCGCCGCTGCGCAGCAGCTTGCCGCCGGCATGCTCGACCTGTGCAATGGCAAGCGCCACGTCTTCCGGCTTTTTCAGGCGAAACCCGAAGTGCGCGATGCCACCAGTGGTCCCCGCGATCGCGGCATTGCGCTCGAACGCCAGCACATCGAATGGTCCCGGACCTTGAACCTGGATTTGATGCTCGTCGCGGTAGTACTCGCGAACTCCGAATACCTGCACATAGAACTCGAGCGACAGCTGCGGATCGTGCACGGCGAGACTGATGTGGGTGAGTCCGTGTGTCTCGACCATGGCACCTCCGTCAACTCGGCGTTGCGGGCGAACAGTCTGCAGAAATTGCGCGTCCATCTTGCTTGCTCGCAGCGACGCGTGCAAGAGGCGACGGATTCGGCGCTCCAGGGTGGGCATTTCGTATCGTGGCAAAAAGCACGCCGACCGCGCCATGCCGGCCGGCGCTCAGTCCGCGGTCGGATCGCCCCGTTGGCGATCCGACCTGCTGTGACTAACGCAGTCCGTTGCCTACGGCTTTGGCCAGCGTTCCGTTGGCATCATCGCCGCTGAACTCCCAGAAGAAAGCGCCGCCAAGGTTGCGTGTGCGCACATACTGCATCTTGTCGGCGACTGCCTCTGGCGTGTCGTAGCTCCAGAAAGTGTTGCCGTTGTAGATCCAGCGTGCCATCGATTGGGCATGGGTGTAGCTGGGCCAACCCAGATTTTTCAGCAC
>JANMSL010000634.1:0-5809 GCA_031389245.1 Lysobacterales bacterium
GATGAAGAACCTGGTCGAGCACCGTGTTTCACCCAAACTGGGCGTGCTGTGGCAACCAATACCGGCATTTGCGATACACGCACAATACGCAGAAGGATTTCGCACACCGCCCTATGCTGACGTCAACATCGGCTTCACCAATTTGCAATTTGGCTACAGCGCCATTCCCAATCCCGATCTGAAGAGTGAAACCAGTCGCGGCATCGAGATCGGTTTTCGCAATGAAGGTGTGTGGGGGTTCAGTGACCTGACCTGGTTCAATAATCGCTACGACGATTTTATCGAGTCATTGGTCAGCATTGGTGTCGACGTCAATGGCATCCAATTGTTCCAGTCGCAAAACCTGACCCGGGTGCGCATTCACGGCGTTGAATGGCGCGGAATGCTGGAGTTGGCCGAACTGAGCAGTGTGCTGTCGGGTCTGCGCTTGCACGCTGCTGCTGGCGGCTCGGCCGGCAAGGATACGGACACCAGGTTGCCATTGGCCTCGATCGATCCGGCCCGGGCTGTGCTCGGACTGTCCTGGACCAGCGCCAATGACCGCATCGGGCTGCAACTGATCGGCACGGGCGTAAAGCGCAACGAGAAAGTCGCAGCTGGCCTGTTCCAGACACCGGGGTACGGCGTACTCGATGTGCTGGCGCGCTTCCGTCTCGGCGAGCAGATTAACTGGCGCCTGGGCGTGTTCAATTTGGGCGATCGCAAGTATTGGCAAGCTTCGTCGGTGCGTGGTCGTAGTGCTGCGGACATCGTGCTCGATCGTTTCACTGAGCCGGGAAGGAATGTATCCACATCCGTTCAACTGAATTGGTGACATCTGGAGCCCGTGCCCATGATTCTGCAGTTCGCCGGTTCATCAGCTGAGATATTCGCCAAGTTCCGCGAAATCGAAAAGCGATTCGCAGCTTTCGATCGCCAACCCGTGGCGATTGTTGATCATCGTGGGCAACCACAGAATGAGGCACTTCCATGTTCTTCATCCGATCCTTTGCAGGGTTCTCCCTCGCACTGGCGATTGGCTATGCCGCCGGGGTCTTGATGTGCGTCGATGCCTACCACCTTGGGCAGTCGAGCAACCTGGCGAGCGGGCCGACTGGTGCGGGCGTGACGCGTCTTCACCATTGGCAAGAGCCGGCCAGTTCTGCGCCTCCTGGCCTGGCGATTGATCGCTCGACCGGCACGTCAAGCATTGCCAGTGAAATTTGTATCGTTGTTCATCCGGAGTCTGTCCCATGAATTTTCCTCGTGTGTTTTGCCTGAGTGTTTGGTTAGTGACTTCCAGTGTTTACGCAACCGAAGCGTCCACAGCGAGTTCAACATCGCATCGCTTCACATTCTCCTTTCCCTTTTCCGACGCGGACGATATGCGGCCGCGTGGTTCGACCAGCACAGGCGCTCCGGTTACGCTGGACACCAGCGTCTCGGAAGCCTGGCAGTCTCTGCGGGCAGTGAATATCAGCACGCAGGAGCGCGATCGCCGCGCCATTCTGGCAATGGCGGGCGAGTACCGCGTCAGCTTTGACTTTCTTGAAATTGTGCAATTCGACACGACTGCACCCCAAGATCGTCCCTACCAAACTTGGTCGACCGAAAAAGTTTATGTCGTTGAAAACCGACCCGACTTCATCAGCCTGCAACATATCCTGGTGATGCACATCCTGGATGATCAAGGCCAGCGGCGAGCGCCGGCGGTGATCAAGCACTGGCGGCAGGATTGGCAGTATGAACCTCGGCACCTCGACGAATACCAGGGTCCGGTGCGTTGGCAACGACGCGCTCTGCCAAAGTCCCAAAGCAGAGGGCGGTGGTCGCAGTCTGCCTATCAAGTCGATGATTCTCCGCGCTATGCGGCGCTCGGCCGTTGGCAACACAACGCCAGTTTCTCTACCTGGATCGGCAACGACACGTTGCGTCCACTGCCACGCCGTGAATACACATTTCGTGACGACTACCAAGTGCTGGTCGCGAGTAACCGTCACACCATTCTGCCATCAGGTTGGGTGCAGGAAGAAAACAACCTCAAGCAACGTGTTACCCAACAGGGCCTGGGCGCAGCGCCGCACCCATTGCCATTTGCTGCACGCGAGTACGGCATCGCACGCTATCAACATATCCGCGATGGTGACTTCAGTGCGGGTGATCGTTACTGGGCACGCAGCAGCGCGCTGTGGGCAGAAGTTCGCACGTACTGGGAAGAGTTGTTCGAGCAACGTGCACCGATTTGTCTGATCGCGGCGCCGGATCAGAAGCAACTGTTCGTGCCACTCTTCGAATTGGCAGATGACGCGCCAAAACTGTTGACGGCCACACCAGCGCAATTGCGCATCTGGGCACGGCAGAAGATCGACGGCTATCTCAAAACCTGCACAGCCGGTGCTGCATCAAATGCGTCCTATTGAATAGAAGCGCTGGTGCGCCGAATTGTGGAAATGAGCGCTGTCGACGGCGAGGCGGCCACTTCGGCGTCGCGCCGGCGTGCCCAGCCTGCCAGGCGCAGCGAGATGTCAAGGACTTCTGTCCACCCCGATGACTGCAGCGCACCGGGGCGCTCCAGCATGTGGTGCAATCTTTCGCGCAGAACTTCATTACTGCCAGATTTGCAGGCCAGTGCTGCACTGTGTTCGGCGCGCGTAATGCTCGAAATGGACAGGAAAATCGGGTGAATGTCGCGCGCGTCCGGTCGCTGACTCTCAGATCGGGGAAACCCCCAATGTTGGCGCCACTGCACTCAGACGCCAACAGGGTCTCGACGAGAAGACCGCGACACGATAAAACGGTGTGCGGCTTTGTAACGATTGCTCGAATTGCAGCCTGTGCCGGGGCTGATTATCCGTTAGGTAACCTCTGAACAAGTTCGGAGCGTAGATAGCCCCCTGAGTCAGGGGGCGAAAAGCCGTAGGTTGACCAGCTGCGCGGTTGAAAACCGGGGTGTGGCAAACGATAAGCTGTGCAGCAAAAAAAATGGTGACTTATTCAGACCTCCCTTAGTTGATCAGGATCCAGATGATTATTCCCTCCGACCTGGAGCTTCACCAGCAGGCAGCGGCATTCGGTAGCAAGCTGCTCGAATCCCGCATGAAACTCGCCAGCGCCGAATCCTGCACGGGCGGCTGGCTGGCCAAAGTGGCGACCGAGGTACCCGGCAGTTCGAACTGGTTCGATTGCTCGTTTGTTGCCTACAGCTACGACGCCAAGGAGTCCATGCTTGGCGTCCAGCGCGTCACGTTGGAGCGCTATGGCGCAGTCAGCGGTGAAACAGTGATCGAGATGGTGCGCGGTGCGCTGTCGCGTTCCCGAGCGGATGTGGCTGTGGCGATCACCGGAATTGCTGGCCCGGGCGGCGGCACACGTGAAAAACCGGTTGGAACGGTCTGGATGGCGTGGGCCAAGGGCCATCACCCGCCCACAGCCGAGGTCCACCATTTCCCCGGCGACCGCGATGCTGTGCGCCGCGCTACTGTAAAAGTCGCAATCGAGGGGCTTGAGAAAATTCTTACCGAAAACACCTAGGATTTCTCATGGTGGACACGGTGGCTGTGGGATAATTTGCGCTGACACGAGGAACTGGCCATCGAACCTGTCATCGCAGGTTCTGAGACCCGTCACGTTCACGCTCGCCGTCCACTGACACTGAGGATTGACCATGGCTTCGGAAGACAACAAGAAACGCGCACTCGCCTCGGCGCTGTCGCAGATTGACAAGCAGTTCGGCAAAGGCGCGGTAATGCGCATGGGCGACAAGGTCAACGAACCCATCGATGTGGTTTCGACTGGCTCGCTCGGCTTGGATGTGGCGCTTGGCATCGGCGGCTTGCCGCGTGGTCGCGTGGTGGAAATCTACGGGCCGGAGTCATCCGGCAAGACCACCTTGACCTTGCAAGTGATCGCCAACTGCCAGCGCAACGGCGGCACCGCAGCGTTTGTCGATGCCGAGCACGCGCTCGACCCGACCTACGCAGAAAAGCTTGGTGTGGATGTCGACAATCTTTTGGTATCGCAGCCGGACACCGGTGAGCAGGCGCTTGAAATCACCGACATGCTGGTGCGCTCAGGCGCGGTTGATGTAGTCGTCATTGACTCGGTCGCGGCGTTGACGCCGAAGGCCGAAATCGAAGGTGAAATGGGCGACAGCCACGTTGGCCTGCACGCGCGATTGATGAGTCAGGCACTGCGCAAACTTACTGCCAACATCAAGAAATCCAATTGCATGGTGATCTTCATCAATCAGATCCGCATGAAGATCGGCGTGATGTTCGGCAGCCCGGAAACCACCACCGGTGGCAACGCGCTGAAGTTCTATGCCTCGATCCGACTGGATATCCGCCGCACTGGCGCAGTGAAGCGTGGCGAAGAAGTGATCGGCTCGGAAACCCGGGTCAAAGTGGTCAAAAACAAATTGGCACCGCCGTTCCGTCAAGCCGAGTTTGAAATCCTTTATGGCGAAGGCACTTCGCGCGAAGGCGAAATCATCGAGATGGGCGTAGCCGCCAACTTGATCGACAAATCGGGCGCCTGGTACAGCTACAACGGTGATCGCATCGGTCAGGGCAAGGACAATGTCCGCATCTTTCTGAAGGAGCATCCCGAGATAACCAATGACATCGACGCCAAGTTGCGCGACAAATTGCTGACCAGCAAAATCGGTCTGCCAGTCGCGGCTGCAGCGGATGCGGAACTCGAAGACGCTTGATCGCTTGCAAGCCGGGTTCGCCACCCGGCTTTTTTTCAGCGCGGTTGACGGGCGTCGAGCGCAAGCGGGGTAAGCTCCGCTTTCATCCACCCGAGAGAAATCATGGCGCGCCCCCCACCCAAACCGATGTCCACTCGCGATCGCGCGCTGGGTCTGCTGTCGCGTCGAGAGCAATCGCAGCGCGAACTCAAGCGCAAGCTGGTTCACAAGGGTGTCGCCAAAGAAGAGGCTGATCTGACCATAGAGTCACTGGCCGGCGCACACCTGCAATCCAATGACCGCTTCGCTGGCATGATGGTGCGTCGCCGCATCGCCGATGGCTTTGGACCGATGCGTATCAGTGCCGAACTGGCCAGTCATGGCATTGCGCGGGACGTTGTTCGCTCAGCCCTGGAAGAAGAATCGCCCGATTGGGCGACGGTTGCCGACGAACACTATCGAAGAAAATTCCGCAACATCGCCCAAGATTCAAAGGAGCGCATGAAGCGCGTATCCTGGCTGGCGCAGCGTGGTTTCCCGATCGATATTGCCAAGCGCGTTGCTGCTAGTGCCGAGGCAGCACCCGAAGCGTAGCGGTGTGTTGGGTCAATCCGACTGGGGTTCGACAGATCGCGGCGTTACTGCGACAGCGCAACAAGTGCCGCGATGCCACCGAAAAACAGGAACAATCCAATCAACGCGACCAAAGTCAGCCCGATCTGCACGTAGCCCAACACCATGCCGGCCAGTGCCATGCCGTCGCCATCCAGCGCGCCATCGGATCGGCGAATTTCACTGCGCGCCATGTGCCCGGCGATGATCGCGACAATCGAGCCGATCCAAGGCAGCAGTATCCAGCTCAGCAACCCGGCGACCAGACTGACAATGGCGGTACTCGACGTCGGACGCGCCGGCGCAATCGGATACGGTGCTGGCGGCGCAGGTGGTGGACCAGGCACGGGCATTGATGGCGGCATGGGCGAATTCATGGCGAAAATTCCTCATCTGATCGGTGCGCAATATACATTCAAGCGGGCGCCATCGTTCGTGCACGATTGATACATGCGCTTGATTCAGCTTGGCCGTTCACCGACGTGGTGTCGGGCTGTGGCACTGGTCAGAAATCGAACTTGATGCCCT
>JANMSL010000635.1:0-4631 GCA_031389245.1 Lysobacterales bacterium
CTTCACCGCGCTCGGGCTGCCCGACAGCGGCCTTTCAACAACCGCAATCCGCGACATCGTGCCCCTGCGCCACAAGGGCAAAGCCAGTGACAACGGCTGGTCGAGCTGCGCCAGTTGTCATGAAGATGGGCACGCCGATAACGTGACCTGGATATTCCCGACCGGACCACGTTCGACCATCGCGCTGGAAGGTTCGTTTGCCCGCGGCGACGTCAACAACCAACGTGTGTTCAACTGGAGCGGCGTGCAGGGCTCATTCACCGACTTCAACAACAATGCACGTGGTATCCAGGGCGGCAAGGGATTTGCCACCAACGTCAATGGCACAGACAACAGCGCGCGGGCGTTCAACCACGGCAACGTGCGTGGAGTGAGCGAGTCGCTGGACGCCATGAACGATTGGTCGGCGACGATCCGTGCGCCGATCATGCCGGATCAAACCGTTGTGCGCGGGCGCGAGATGT
The DNA here is from genome assembly GCA_031389245.1 of Lysobacterales bacterium. Classification (GTDB taxonomy): domain Bacteria; phylum Pseudomonadota; class Gammaproteobacteria; order Xanthomonadales; family Ahniellaceae; genus 0-14-3-00-62-12. The sequence goes on from JANMSL010000635.1 coordinate 465, forward strand.
TTCAGACCCAGTGCGCCGGCTGCCACGGTGGCGTGAAGTGGACCAAGAGCCGCACTTCGCCGGTTTACCGGAACAATCCGACCTTTGCTGCCGATCCGCTCGGCCCGGCATTCTTCGCCGGCAACAATCCGCCGCTCGATGCCAATCTGATCGTGGCCGGGCCGCAGATCAAACAGATCAATGGTCCGCAAGGCGTGGCGCCACTGGTGTTGCTGGACAATGTCGGCACCTTCAATGCGACCGATCCGCTCGAGCTGCGCGGTGCCGGTGCCGTCGCTGGTCAGGTCGCACAAGGCTTTGCTTCGCTCGGTGGCGCCGGCTACAACACGCCATCATTGCTCGGCCTGGCGTTCTCGGCACCGTGGCTGCATGACGGCTCGGCCGAGACCATGGAAGAAGTATTTGCGCGGCATAAACTCGCCGGCGGACAGTCGATTCAACAAACCATCGGCGATAGCGCCAGCCTAGCCGAGCTCAAGGAATTCATTCTGAGCATCGATGATCAAACCCCACCAGTGGATTCCGATGCCGAGCGTTTTGTCACGCAACGCGGCGGCAACTGAGTGGCAACCGTCGCCGTGCGCTGTTTCCCCTGACAGCGCACCGACCATCGTTGTCTGTACGGGTCTTCGGCAACGATGGATTTGTGCCCGCCGCTCGCAAGAGCGGCGGGTTTTTTCTGGACGCCGCTGCCGCCGCTGCACTGCTAAGTGCGAATCCGTACCGACCGCGCCACCTGCCACGCCAGAAGCGTTGCGATCACCATCAGCGCGGCAGCCAGTAACAGCGGCGCGCCGGGCAAGCTGCCATCTCGATGCGGGCCGATGGCCTCGGCAAAAGTCTTGGTAAACAAGAGCGGGCCGATCATGCCGGCGATGCCCATCATGCTGGTATTGGCGCCCTGCAATTTTCCTTGTTCGCTCGGACCCAGCCGTTCGGTCATCAGCGCCTGCAAGGCGGGACCCGAGAGTCCCCAGATCGCCATGATCGGTAAACCGACGAGCATCAGTTGGCCGGTGGGCGCCAGGCCATAAATGGCAAAACCGATCGCACCGAACACCAGCCCGATCAACAGCGTCTGACGTTGTCCAAAGCGCGCGATAAACGGGCGCACCATGCCGCCCTGCACGATCACGCTGCAGACGCCAACACCGGCGAGAAACAGGCCAACTGCTTTGGCATCCCAGCCATAGCGATAGCCGGCATACAACACCATGGTGCTGGGCAACACGAAATGCGCGAAGTTCATCAGAAAACCGACACCGGCCAGCCCGAACAATTCGGCATGCGAACGCAGCAGCTTCAACGCGGCGAACGGATTGGCGCGCGACCAGCGGAAGCTATCGCGCTTTTCCGGCGGCAGCGATTCGGGCAAGACAAAATAGCCGTATGCGGCATTTGCCAGGCTCAGCCCCGCGGCGACCCAGAACGGCAAGCGTTGATCGAAGTCGCCGAGCAAGCCGCCAACCGCCGGTCCGATAATGAAACCCAGGCCAAATGCGGCGCCGAGTTTGCCAAAACGTACAGCGCGCTGTTCCGGTGGGGTGACATCAGCGATGTAGGCATAGGCGGTGCTGATGCTGGCCGCGAACATGCCGGAAATAGCGCGCCCGATCAGCAGCCACGGGATGCCGCCGGCGAGCGCCATCACGATGTAGTCCAGACCCAGTCCGAGATTGGACATCAGGATGACCGGGCGTCGACCAAAGCGATCCGACAACGCGCCAACAATCGGCGAGCAGAAAAATTGCATCATCGCCCAGGTAAAGCCGAACCAGCCATAGATGGCGGCAGCGCTGGCGGTGTTGCCACCCTTCATGCTTTCGACCAGCTTGGGCAAGACCAGGATGACGATGCCCAGTGCCAGCATGTCCAGCACCACGGTGAAAATAATGAAAGCGAAAGCTGCTTGGCGCGGCTGCGCCACAGGCGTTGCAGGGTTCATGCGGTTGGCGCGCTCACAGAAGACGCGCGAGGCTAGCAGAACGTGGGATGTGGTGAACGTAGTGAACTGCATCGATCGCGGCTGTCGCCATGATCGTTCGAGGGCTGGTGATGCGGTTCGCTGTGTTCACCGCACCTTACGTGCTACATGCCAGTCATTCTGGAAGTACAAGCTGCTCGTTGGGCGGAAACTGCACATGGAAGCCGAACTCATTGAGATGCTGCAGCACGCGGGCCGCGTCCTCAATGGCCAGCCTGCGCCCAGGCGTGAGTTCGAGCTCAAGCGCGAATTCGAGCGTTCCCAGTCCGGCGGCCAGCTCGGCAGGCAACACCGCAAAGCCATCGCGTTCGCTCAGGTACACATAGGTGTTGTTGCGTTTGCGTGATCGATAAACAAAGCATTTCATACGAATCGAGCCGGACCCGGTTTGCGGAAGCAGGAGTGTGAGCGAATGCTCGACCTTAAGCCAGCCAGCCATCGCGATCAGCGGAGCGCATTCCGGGCGCGCAAGTCCGCGATTTCGGTCTGTAGTGCCGCGTCCGGCACGGTCGCCAGATCGGCGCGGCGTTGTGCTTCGTCGATTGCGCGCCGCGCCGCTTCGATGCGACCGAGTTTTACCAGCAGACGGGCTGGCTTGATGGCGCGTGTGCCGTCGTCGGGTGGCAATGCCGTTGTGCGTTCGCGTTCGCGTGCCAGCATGCGCTCATAAGTGATCAGGGCGTCGTCATCACGTCCGAGCAGCGCATAAGCATCGCCGAGTTTGCCCAGCGTGTTGGGGCTGCCGAGGTCGTCATCCGGATCGCTGGCATCGTAGATCGCGATCGCTTGCTCAAGTAACGGCACTGCAGCCTTGGCACGCCGTAGTTCGAGCAGCGCCGCTGCTTTCCAGGTGAGCAGCAATGCATAACGCGGATGCGAATCGCCCCAAAGTTTGGCCGCGTGCTCCAGCAATTCGGTCAACAGTTGCTCTTGTTCGGTGAAGCGCGCCAGGCGATACAGCGTCGACGCATAGCTGTTGCCGGCCTGAATGGTGCGCGGGTGATCGGGGCCGAGCGTAGCCTGCAGATCGCGATAGCCACGTTCGGCCTGCAGCAAAGCCTGTTGCGACTGGCCGGTAGCGTTAAGTGCCATGGTCAGCGACACGCGCAGCGTGGCAGTTTCGACATGCCGCGTGCCGAGCACGCGTTCGGACTCGGACAGCGCGGCGCTCAATGCATCGCGCGAATCTGCCGCGCGACCGACGCCAAACAACACGCTGGCGCGCAGACGTTGGAAACGCAGGCGTAATTCATCGTTGCGCGCTGCACCCGCGAGCATTGCAATCGATTCGTCGAGCAGGGCGAAAGCGCGTGCGGATTCCTTGTAGTCCAGCGAATAACCCAGATAACCGAGCGCCTCAGCCAAGCGTTGCGGATCGGCACCCGGCGCGCGCAGGGCCGGAACGGCGGCTTCCAACAAGCGCTTTGCCTGACCAAATTCGCTACGCTCGATGTGGATCGCGCCGAGGCGCGCGAGCAGTTCGCCACGCAGGCTGTTGGGCATCGCCGCGTCGGCAAGCAGTCGCTCACCGCCCGCTGAGAGCGCGTCCTCGACGGTCGGGATTTTGCCCTTGTGCACGCCGGGCTCGGCTTTTCCGAACAGCTCGCCCATGAAGGCAACCGCGGATTGCGCGCGTTCGGCCTCGATCAAGGCACGGGCGGCCGCGTTGGCGGCGTGTTGCGCCTGGCTTTGCGCCGCATTGCGTTGAACTGCCAAGGCCGCAGCAAGCACCACGAGCGCGACGGTGGACAGGAAAGTCAATACCAGAGCCAACGGATGGCGCGCCGCGTAGCGACCGGCGACGTAAAGTGCACCGCCATTGCGCGCCGCCACCGGGCGTCGCGCGAACCAGTTGAGCAGGTCGGCAGCCATTTCAGCTGGCGCCGCGTACCGCGCCGCAGGAGTTTGTTGCGTGGCACGCGCAACGATCGCGCGCAGATCGCGGTCGTCGATCGAGGTCGGTGTCGACACTGCGGCGCTCGCGGTGAGATCGACGTGCGTACCGCTGAGCGCCGTCGAATCCAATCCCTGCCACGGCCGCGCATCAATCAGGAACGCGAGCAAGAGCCCGAGCTGAAAGAGGTCCGAAGCGGTGGTAACAACTTCACCTCGGCGTTGCTCGGGGCTTGCCCACGCCAGCGTCATGGCCGCGGCATGCGGCTTGGCGTCACTGGCGAGTGCAG
>JANMSL010000638.1:0-2303 GCA_031389245.1 Lysobacterales bacterium
CCGCTCAAGCACGAATTCACCCGTGCCATTCCGACCAGTCAGTGCATGAGCTGCCATATGCACCAACCCAACATGTTCATCAACACCATGCTGGGTTACACCATGTGGGACTACGAAACCGCGGCCCCGCAAATGTGGCCCAAGGAACAGAAGTATCCGACCGATACGCAGATCCACAAGATCAACAAACACAACCCGGAAGAAGCGGCGATCCGCGGCAACTGGGGCGACCGCAATTTCATGAAAGATGTGGCACTGCTCAATGCCGACATCAAGGACACGCAGTTCGCGGACTACCACGGCCACGGTTGGAATTTTCGCGCGGTGTTCAAGCGCGATCGCAAGGGTACGCTGCTCGACGCCGAAGGAGCGCCGGTGTCAGACGATGATCCGGACAAGTTCGAAAAGGCGGTGCACCTCAGCTCGATCCACGTCGACCTTGGCATGCAATGCGTCGACTGCCACTTCGCCCAGGACGCGCATGGCAATGGTCACATCGTGGGCGAGGTCATGGCCGGCGTCGAAGTTCAATGCCAGGATTGTCATGGCACCAGCAGTGCCTATCCAACGCTGTCGACCAGCGGCCCCGCTGCTTCGACCAAGGGCAAGCAACTGGCGCTACTGCGCAATCCGGACGGCAAGAAGCGCTTCGAGTGGATGGATGGCGCGCTGATCCAGCGCTCAGTCGGCACGCCCGGCCTGGAGTGGAAGCTGTCATTGCTCAAAGACGTTGCCGATTCGATTTCACCCGCGTACAACGCCAAGGCCACCCGCGCGCACACCATGAGCCGCAATACCCGCACGCTGGAATTCGGTGCCGGGATAGCAAACGACCAGTTGGCACATGGCGAAGACACCATGACCTGCTACACCTGTCACACCTCGTGGACCACGAGTTGCGGCGGCTGCCACCTGCCGATTCAGGCCAATTGGAAAACCGATCGCAACCACTACGAGGGCGGAGAGACGCGCAACTTCGCCACCTACAACCCGCAGGTCGCACGCGATGATGTGTTTCAGCTCGGCATTCATGGCGAGATCAAGGATTACAAATACGCGCCCGTTCGATCATCCTCGGCGCTGGTGCTGTCTTCGACCAACAGCAGCCGCGAGCGCATCTATATTCAACAGCCGCCGGTCTCGGCTTCGGGCTTCAGCTCGCAGGCGTTTGCACCGCACTATCCACACACCGAACGTCGCGGCGAAACCAAGACCTGCACCGACTGTCACCTGTCCAAGGCCAACGACAACAACGCGATCATGGCGCAGCTGTTGCTGCAGGGAACCAGGTTCGCCGATTTCCTCGGCTTCAGCGCCTGGGTCGGCGGCGAAGGAGAACTCAGCGGCGTCATCGTCACCGAATGGGACGAACCACAATCGGTGATCGGCAGTTACCTGCAGCGCTATGCCTATCCCGATCGATTCAAAAAGCATGTCGATGCCGAGCGTGTGCTGGCCGAGGGTTATGCGCATCGCAGCGGCGTAGCCAGTTGTCTGCAGCATCGCGGCGAATTCCTGTACGTGGCCGAGGGCGCGCGCGGCACCCGCATTTACGACATTGCTTCGATCGCCAACAAGGGCTTTGCCCAGCGCATTGTCAGCGGCACTGCATCCGAAGCCGGCCAGGACACGCACATCGAGTCGCGCAATGCGACCTGCGTTGTGCTGCCGACCACACAGCCAATTCACCCGGCACGCAATCAGGGCGACTTGATGCGGGTAACCAATCAAGAACAGGCCTTCGCCTCGATCTACAACTACGCCTACATCACCGACGCCGAGGAGGGCCTGATCCTGGTCGACGTCAACACGTTGTCCGATGGCGATCCGCGCAACAATAATCTCGAACGTGCGCTGACCTGGAACGAAAACGGCGTGCTCAACGGAGTGCGCCATCTGGCCATTGCCGGCAATACGTTTTACGCCAGCACGCCAGAGGCCGTGGTGGTGCTGGACATGAGCGAAGCACTCAAGCCGCGCTATCTGGCCAGACTGGCACTGGACGACCCGCGCGCGGTACAAGTGCAATTGCGCTATGCCTTCGTAACCACCGCCAAGGGTTTGCAGGTGATCGATGTGACGCGCAACGACGCCCCCCGGGTCATTGAATCAGCGATTATCCCCATCGACCAGGCATACAAGCTGCATGTCGCTCGTACGTTCGCCTATGTGGCTGCAGGCAAAGAGGGCGTCGTCATTGTCGATGTGACCAATCCGGAGTTGCCCAAGCTGTATCAGCGCTTCAATGCCGAAGGCGCGCTCAACGATGCGCGCGACATCACCGTGGCTTCAACCAACGCTTC
>JANMSL010000663.1:0-6142 GCA_031389245.1 Lysobacterales bacterium
TCTTGCCATTGGAGCCGGTGATGCCGACCACGCGTGCTGCGCAGCAAAGGCGCCAGCGGCGCGCAATGTCCCCCAGCGCAGTCTGGCAATCGCGCACCACCAGTTGCGGCAGGCCAACCGCCACTGGATGCTCGACCAGCGCCGCGCTGGCACCGCGCTCGCGGGCTGCTGCCACAAAGTCGTGGCCATCGACGCGCTCGCCCTTGATCGCGACGAACAGATTGCCTGGCTGTAGCGTACGCGTGTCGGTGCTGACGCCGGCGATTTCGGCGTCGGCGTCGTTGACGCGAAGTGCGAAGGCTGCGGCGAGGTCGCTGAGGCAGGCATGGATCATGCGGCGGTTGCTCCTGCGTTTCCAGCATGCATGCCGCGGGCTGCAGCGGACACGTTGGCGTCTGCGGCGATGATGTCCATGGCCAGCTGTGCTTCGTGCAGGTCGTCGAACGGATGCTTGACGCCGTTGATCTCCTGATACGCCTCATGGCCTTTACCGGCGATCAACACGGTGTCGGCGGAAGCTGCCATGCGCACCGCCATGCGGATCGCCTCGCGGCGATCGCGCTCGATGCACAGGCGCCGCGGATCGCGCATGCCGGCACCCACTTCGGCTGCAATCGAAGCTCCTTCTTCACTCCGCGGATTGTCATCGGTGATGATTGCCGCATCGGTCAGACGTTCGGCAATTTCGCCCATCAGCGGGCGCTTGCTGCGATCGCGATCACCGCCGCAGCCGAACACGCAGATCAGACGACCAGCCGTGTGATCGCGCAGCGTGGTCAGCGCTTTCTCCAGCGCATCGGGCGAGTGTGCGTAATCGATCACGACCAGCGGCAACTCGCCATCACCGCCGAGGCGGTTCATGCGTCCGCGCACGGGTTGTAACTGCGCTAAAGATGCGGCGATGTCGGCGAGCGTCCAGTCCAGTGCCAGCAGTACACCAGCGACCAGCAATAGATTCGCGACATTGAAGCGACCAAGCAGGGCGCTTTGGATGGCAAAACGTTGCGCATCCCCAGCGTGCTCGCCGCTGACCAGCTCGAAATGAATGCCGCGCGCATCGGTGCGGGCGTTTTCGGCACGCAGTGTGGCGTCGCGACTGCCAAGCGCGCTGGTGGTGATCACGCGATCGGCACGCGCCTGTTGCAGCAATTGTGTGCCGAAGTCATCGTCAATGTTGATGACGGCGGCGCGCAGCTCCGGCCAGCGGAACAACTTGGCTTTGGCAGCGCCATACGCGTCCATATTGCCGTGGTAGTCGAGATGGTCGTGGGTCAGGTTGGTGAAGCCGGCGACCGCGAACCCAAGGCCGGCAACGCGGCCCTGGTCGAGTGCGTGCGACGAAACCTCCATCGCCACGTAACTGGCCTGCAGGTCGCGCATTTGGGCAATGGCAGCGTGCGTGGCCAACACATCGGGCGTGGTGCGCTCGCCGGCAACCAGCGCGCCATGCATTCCGGCGCCGAGCGTGCCAATGGTTCCCGCGCGATGTCCGGCGCGCGTCAGCGCCTCGGCCAGCAACTGCACAGTGGATGTCTTGCCATTGGTGCCGGTGATTCCCAATAACAATGGTGTTGTGGACCGACTGCCGTGGAAGCGTGCGGCGATTGCGCCCAGATGCTGTTGTAGGTGAGGCAGCACGATCACCGGTACCGTCAAAGCGCTAGCGGCCGCGCGATCACTGAGAATCGCAACCGCACCGCGCGCGATGGCCGCGCTCGCGAAATGCAGGCCATGCTGGGCGCTGCCCTGCACCGCGACAAAAAGTTCGCCCACTTGAATGCTGCGACTGTCCAGCGCCAGGCCACTGATGCGCAAGTCGGGAGCGTCAATCCACGCGGCCAATAAATCGCGCAGCGATATGCCGTTCATGGCATCACCCCTTCGGCAGCCAGATCCGGGTCTACCTGCGCGGGATCGAACGCCGGGATCGTAGACGGCACGCCTTGGGCGAGCAGGGCAGGTTGCAAAGCGTCGGGCGCTACATTCAACAGACGCATGGCGTCGTCCATGACGCGGCCGAACACGGGTGCGGCGACCAGCCCACCGTAATAGACCCCACCCTGCGGATCGTGAATCACGATGGCCGCTGCGAGCCGCGGTCGCGACGCCGGCACCATTCCGGCGAACACGCTGATATGACGGTTCTCATAGCCCCCCGCACTGGCGCGACGCGCTGTGCCCGTCTTGCCGGCAACGCGGTAATTGAGCACGCGCGCCTTGATCGCGCCACCTTCCGGACCGGTCACGGTCTCCAACATTTCGACCAGGCTGCGGGTTATTTCAGGATCCAGCAACTGCGATTCGCGTTCAGCTGTTTCCGCGCCGAGAATAAATGTGGGCGAGTTGCGCAAGCCGCCGTTGGCCAAAGCCGCATAGGATTGCGCCAGCTGCAGTGTGGTCACCGACAAGCCGTAACCGTAGGACAGCGTCGCTTTCTCAACCGCGCCCCAGCTATTGGGTTCCGGCAGGCTGCCCGCCGACTCACCGGGAAATCCGGAGCCGGTGGATTGACCGAATCCGAAGCGCCGATACATGTCGTAGAGATGCTCATCATCGAGCGCCTGGGCAATGTGGGTGGCGCCAACATTGCTGGATTTGGTCAGCACACGGGTCGGATTGATCACGCCGAAATCGCGGATGTCGCGCACCAGATGATTGGCCACCATCAACGTGCCCGGGTGCGTATTGATTTCTGTGTCGGGCTTGAATTTCCCGCTCTCCAGGCCGGCGGCCACGGTGAACGCCTTGATCACCGAGCCCGGTTCAAATATGTCGGTCACCGCACGGTTGCGGCGCGTTGCCGGATCGTTGTTGCCGCGCGCATTGGGGTTGTACGAAGGGTAGTTGACCATCGCCAGCACTTCGCCGGTCGGCACGTCCAGAATCACCATCGAGCCGCTGGCGGCGCTGTTCTCGAAGATCGCCGCCTTCAGCTCGCGATGGGCGAGGTACTGCAGACGTCGATCCAGCGTCAGGCGCAACTCCTGGCCGGGCTCAGCGGCGCGTAGTTCCTCGATGTTCTCTACCGTTTCGCCACGGCGGTTGCGGATCACGCGTTTCACGCCGGGTTTGCCGAGCAACCAGGAATCGAACGCGAGTTCCAGGCCTTCCTGGCCTTTGTCATCGACATTGGTATAGCCAACGACATGGGCGAACACTTCGCCACCGGGATAGAAACGCCGATACTCGCGCTGCCCGTTCAATCCCGGCAGACCCAGCGCCAATACGTGCTCCGCTGCTTCCGGCGGTAGCAGCCGGCGCAGATAGATAAACTCTTTGTCACGGCGAGATTCCAGCCGCTCGACCAGATCGGCCTCGCTGAGGCCCAACAAAGGCGCGAGTTGGGCGAACTGCGCGCGCGCCTCCAGCAGCAGTCGAGGTTCGGCCCACAGCGACACCATGGGTGTCGATATCGCGAGCGGCTCGCCGCGGCGATCAGTGATCGGTCCACGCGAAGCGGCGACCGGCATGTCGCGCAGGAAACGCGCATCACCCTGATCCTGATAGAACGACTTGTGCAGTACCTGCATGCTGAAGGCTTTGCCAATCAAGCCAATGGCGCAGGCGCCCAGCACAAACATCAACACGTAGAGACGCTCGGGACCGATCGGCTTTGACTTCACGCGGGTGGCGTTCATGCCAAACCCTCGCGATTGCTTGCGGCAGAACCTGCCGCGATCACGCGCGCGGCAAAGCGTGCCGGCCTGCTCTTCGCAAACCGCCACGCGCAGGCGGCCCAGGCTTGCGCCTGTGCCGAATATGGGGAGTTCGAAAGCCCAGGCTTTCTGCTCCCGGCGTGAGATGACATCCCCCTCACGGCCTCTTCCTTCCTCAGATTTTGACGAACGTCCGCAACCTCTGTGTGCTGCTTTGACGCTTACTGTTGGCGCGAGTCGAGGGTCGTTGAATCGACAGTTGTCGATTCGCCTTGCTCTTGCCTCGTTCCTGGCCGGCTGACCTCGCGGTTGCCAAGCCTGTTGTTATTTCGCTGCACCGGAAATCCCGACTCAGCGTCTGATCACCACCGTTTCCGCCGGGCCCGGAAACACCATGCCCAGCTGATTGCGCGCCAATTGCTCGAGGCGATTGGTTTCCGTCCACGTCGCCTGTTCGAGTTGCAGGCGGCCGTACTCGATATTCAATTCGTCGCGTCCGCGCTCCAGTTCCGACAGAGCCGAGAACAGTTGGCGCGACTGCTGCCGTGACGACACCACACCAATTCCGCTGGCTACCGCGCCGATCAGCAACAGGATCAGTGCCAGCAGGCGTGCGCTCATGCGAGGCGCTCCGCAACCCGCAACACCGCACTGCGCGAGCGTGGATTGGCGGCGCTCTCAGCGTCGTCGGCCAGAACCGCGTCGGCGATCGCGCGAAAGCGCAACGCTGCCTGCGGTAGCGGTGGCAGTCCGCGCCTAACCGGCATACGCTCGGCATCGCCGCGAATGAAGCGCTTCACGCAGCGGTCTTCCAGCGAGTGGAAACTGATCACCGCCAACCGACCGCCTGGCTTCAACACCTTTGCACTTGCCTCCAACCCTGCGTCCAGATCCACCAACTCGCGATTCACATGAATGCGGATCGCCTGAAACGTACGCGTCGCCGGATGCTTGCCCGACGTACCCCGTCCGACCAATTTCGCGATCAACCCAGCCAGTCCCAGCGTGCTGACGATCGGCACCGCTACGCGCGTCTCCACAATTGCTTTGGCAATACGGCGACTGGCTTTCTCTTCGCCATATTGCCAAAGCACATCCGCGATCTCGCGCTCACCCGCCCGGGCCAACCACTCGGCTGCACTCTCACCCGCGTGCGGGTTCATGCGCATGTCCAGCGGCCCATCGTTCATGAAACTGAAACCACGCTCAGCCTGATCGATCTGCGGCGATGACACGCCCAGATCGAGCAACACACCATCCACTCGCGCACCGTCGTCACTGTTCCGCGCTTCAGTCCACTCGGCCATCTCGGCAAAACTGCTGTGCCGGATGCAGACGCGAGCGTCTGCCGCAAACTCTTCTGTTGCCACCCGGATCGCGTCCGGGTCCTTGTCCATCAGCAGCAACCTGCCACGTTCACCCAACCGCAGCAGGATTTCCCGTGCGTGCCCACCGCGGCCAAACGTGCCGTCCAGATAGGTTCCGTCCGCTCGGACCGCCAGCGCCTGGATCGCCCGATCCCGCATTACCGGGATGTGTTGATCGCGAGTTCCGGCTGCGTCGCTTCCGCTTTCAGGCTTTGCACTTACCAATTTTTTGCTCACAGGCTCAGCTTCAACATCTCTGGCGTGACCTGGGTCTCGCCGATGGTCGCGGCGATCTGGCGCAGATGCGCCTCCTCACTCCACAACTCGAATTTGGAACCCATGCCGAGCAGAATGGCTTTCTTGTCCATGCCCGCCGCACCGCGCTGGCTGGCAGGCACCATCACGCGGCCGCTGCCATCGACTTCGGCATGCGTCGCCGCGCCCACCAGTTTCAGCTGCAGATTGCGATGCACCGCCACCAGATTGGACAGCGCGTTCACCTGATCGCGTACCTTTTCCCAATCGCGCACCGGATACAGCCACAGGCAGCCCGGTTCAAAAGGGTTGTAGGTGAACACCAGCCGGTTACCGCACTGCGCCGAAATCAGCTCGCGATGGGCCGTCGGAATGGACATCCGGCCCTTGTCGTCGATCGTGATTGCGGTCTCACCCTGGAACATTTTATCCCACCAAAAGCCACGTAATTCCAACATTTCTCACAGGTGCCCACATTAGACCCCCGTTTCGGGCGCGTCAAGCGACGGATTTGGGCAAAAAAGAGGCCGGGAAAGCAGGAAGTCCCTTGATCCCGCTGTCGGTGATCGCCATTGATGGCACTGGCATCACCATTCGTGTCAACGGCGTCCATTCGCGGCAATCTTCGGGGGATGACGCTGATTCCCGGCAATCCTCAGCAGCCGCTGGTCGCCGTGCGGGTCAAAGTGTCAGACCAGGGCATTGGCCGCGGTCGCCCGAAGGCGACCGGCTTGCGAGTCGTCGGCCCAGCTTGAAGACGGGCATGAAGAAATGATTCATGGGCTTTGCTTGCTTGACGCGACGGGTCAGAACGCAACTCGACCTTTAGGGAAAAAATGCGCTACATTCGGTTTACAAAAATTG